>CAXMQC010000352.1:0-3189 GCA_964195285.1 Akkermansiaceae bacterium | reverse complement strand
ATGGCTGTGACCCGACTTGGGCGGGAACGGACCATACCCGCGAACATGTCCCGGTCGTGTTCTTCGGGCCCGGTGTGCGGACCGGTTCGCTGGGCCGGCGCGAGGGATTCGCCGACATGGGCCAGACAATTGCGGGCCATCTGGGTCTCGATGCGCTGGACCATGGCACTGCCTGCGAGGTGACATGAACGAGGCGCATCCCATTCGTTTTCCGGCTGCCGTCGACGGCCGGTTGACACAGGCAATGCTAAAGGCCTTCACGCGTGATGGCTATCTGGTTTTGCAGGGTTACGTGGATCCGGCGGCCTGCGACGCACTGCGGGCGCGGGCTGAGGCGCTGGTCGAAGCCTTCGACCCGGCCGAGGCCCGGACGGTGTTCTCGACCACAACACGGGCCC
Organism: Akkermansiaceae bacterium; assembly: GCA_964195285.1. Lineage (GTDB taxonomy): Bacteria > Pseudomonadota > Alphaproteobacteria > UBA8366 > JADFVY01 > JADFVY01. Next base: position 2,791 of record CAXMQC010000352.1, on the reverse strand, counting down.
ATTCGGCCGACGATTATTTCAAGCAATCGGGAGACAAGATTCGCCTGTTCTTCGAGGAAGATGCGATCGATGATCGTGGAAATATTGTGACCAAAAAATCACGTTCAATCAATAAGATCGGCCATGCTTTACATGATTTGGATTCGGTATTTGAAACCTTCTCTCATACCGGAAAACTGGCGCGCACCGCCGACCATCTGGGTTTCGCCGAGCCCTTGCTGCTGCAATCCATGTATATCTTCAAACAACCCCATATCGGCGGCGAGGTTGTGTGTCACCAGGACGGCACCTTTCTGCTGACTGAACCGGAAAGCGTCGTCGGATTATGGTTCGCGCTGGAGGACGCGACCGTTGAGAACGGCTGCCTCTACGCATTGCGCGGCCAGCATGAAGGCCCGCTGCGCCGCCGCTACCGTAATCGCGGTGGCGAACTGATCGTTGAGGCGCTGGACGATGCGCCGTGGGACGAGAATGCGAAAGTCTCGCTGGAGGCAGCAAAGGGTGACCTCGTCCTGCTGCATGGCCGGCTGCCGCATTTCAGCGCCCCCAACCGCAGCCCGCGTTCGCGCCATGCCTATACGCTGCATGTCATTGACGGGGCCTGCCGCTATCTCGACGACAACTGGCTGGTGCGCGGACCGGACATGCCGCTGAGGGGATTTGCATGACCCGCGCGATCCCCAAGGCCGAACTTCATTGCCATCTTGAGGGCACGGCGCCGCCCGCGCTGGTCCGCCGTCTGGCCGCGCGCAACGGCATCGTCCTGCCCGATGGTCTGTTCGCCGACGAGGAAAATTTCGCCTGGACCGACTTTCCCGATTTCCTACGCGCCTACGACGCGGCCAGCATGTGCCTGCGCAAGGCGGAGGATTACCGCGACATCACCTACGAATATCTCGGCGCCTGCGCCCGCGAGGGCGCCATCTATGTCGAGATGTTCACGTCGCCCGACCATGCCGCGGAAGTTGGAATGACTTATCTTGATCATTTGGAAGGCACGGTGGCGGGCATCGAGGATGCGGGGCGTGAATTCGGCATTGTCGGGCGGATTATCGTTACCTGCGTTCGCCATCTAGGCCCGGATCGCGGCCTGATCGTGGCCAGGGACATGATTGCCGAGCCGCACCCCTATGTCGTCGGTTTCGGCATGGGCGGGGATGAGATGGCGTTTCACTTGAGCGATTTCCTACCCGCCTTCCGACTCGCCGCCGACGCGGGGCTGGGTTGTACGGTACATGCCGGCGAAGTCTGCGGTCCCGAAAGCATCTACGCGGCACTCGACATACTGCCGGTGACAAGGCTTGGCCACGGCGTGCGCGCCATCGAGGACCCGCGCCTTGTCGAACGCATCGCGCGCGAAGGTATCGTGCTGGAGCTTTGCCCGCACAGCAACGTGGCGACAGGCGTTTACGCCGACATGGCGTCGCACCCCTTCGGCGATCTGTTGGTCGCCGGCTGCCGGGTGACGCTGAATTCGGACGACCCGCCCTATTTCGCCACGTCGATCGGCCGTGAATACGCCACCGCGGCCGAGGATTTCAACCTGACCGAGGATGGCCTGCGCGCGGTGACGCGAACCGCGTTGGAAGCAGCCTTCATCGATGAACAGACTCGAGCCGACCTGCTCGCCCGACTAAATGGGTCCGGCAATGAGAATTCCGGTGGCCATACCGCTAATGGCGCTGGGTTTAATAAAGAGTGATGACTGCAACACAGAAAGGGAATGGCATGAAACGTACAACATTGCTGCAAGGAATAGGCTTGGTAGCGGGCGGTTTAGCCCTGGTGTCCTGCGCTGCGCCGGACGAGGGCGCAAGCATGAGCGCACCAAACGACAATCTGAACGCCACGCTGTGGATGCAGTCGTCGGTGGAATATGCCGGTGTGACGATGGGCGCCTATCAGCTGGCCGCTGTCATGCTCGACAAGGCCCTGGCCGATGCGAACTGGACCGCGATCCCTGGCGAGCAGGGTGACCCCTACAAAGACAAGCCGCCGGCGGTGATCCTGGATGTCGACGAAACTGTCCTGGACAACACCAAGTATCAGGCCTGGATGGTGATGAACAACGAGACATTCAATCCGAAAACCTGGGGCGAGTTCGTCAATTCAGTGGATTCGATGCCGATCCCGGGTTCGCTGGAATTTATAAACTATGCGGATTCCAAGGGCGTGAAGGTGTTCTATGTTTCCAACCGGACAGGTGATCTCGAAGAGGCCACTCGCAAGAACCTGGAGAAATACGGGTATCCGATGGGCGGCAATGTCGACACCGTGCTGCTGAAGAAAGAAAAGCCGGAATGGAAGTCCTCGAAGAAGAGCCCGCGCCGCACCCATGTTGGCAACGATTACCGCGTGTTGCTGGTGCTGGGCGACAATTTCGGCGATTTCGTGGACGGCTACAAGGGCAGCATGGCCGAGCGGCAGGCCTTGTTGGAACAGCACAAGGCCCTGTGGGGCACGAAGTGGATCGTGCTTCCCAACCCGTCATACGGGTCGTGGGAATCCGCGCCATTTGGCCATAATTACAAGGAACCCGACCAGCGGGGCATGAAACAGGGAGCAATGTCCGTCTGGGCGCAATAGTCCGTCCGGCAAGGTTCTAAAGGGTGCAGGGGGCGTCCCATCGGGGCGCCCCCGTTGCGTTCTTGATTGGGTATACCGCTCCGGCGGCCGATCATTTCTCGGAAACCAGCGCGCGTCGCAAGGCGGCGCGGCCGGTTTCGTTGTTGGTTTCCACGAGATCGCGCAGCAGGCGCATGAAGAGGTCCCGGTCTTCCTCGCGCAGCGG
>CAXMQC010000351.1:0-8363 GCA_964195285.1 Akkermansiaceae bacterium | reverse complement strand
CGATCAGGCCAAGGTCTATATCAAGAGTGGTGACGGCGGCAACGGCTGCTCGAGTTTCCGCCGCGAGAAATATATCGAGTTCGGCGGCCCGAACGGCGGCGATGGCGGGCGCGGCGGCGACGTGATCGCGGTCGCCGTGGAGGGGTTGAATACGCTGATCGACTATCGCTATCAGCAGCATTTCAAGGCCCAGAGAGGCCGCCCCGGCCAGGGCCGCCAGATGACCGGCGCCGCAGGCAAGCCGGCGATCATGAAAATACCCGCCGGCACCGAGATCATTGACCAGGAAACCGGCGAGACGATCGCCGATTTGACCGAGGTCGGCCAGGAACTGGTGCTGCTGCGCGGTGGCGATGGCGGCTACGGCAACCTGCATTACAAATCGTCGACCAATCGTGCGCCGCGGCGTGCCGATGCCGGCTGGCCGGGCCAGGAAATGACCGTCATTCTGCGACTGAAACTGATCGCGGATGCCGGCCTCGTCGGCCTGCCCAACGCCGGAAAATCGACCTTCCTGGCGGCGACCTCGCGGGCGAAACCGAAGATCGCCGACTATCCCTTCACTACCCTGCACCCGCAGCTTGGCGTGGTCTATGCGGAGGGCCAGGAATTCGTGCTGGCCGATATCCCCGGGCTGATCGAGGGGGCGCATGAAGGGCTGGGGCTGGGCGACCGTTTCCTGGGCCATGTCGAACGCTGCGGCGTGCTGTTGCACCTGATCGACGGAACCCAGGAAGATGTTGTCGAGGCCTGGCGCACGGTACGCGGCGAGCTGACGGAATATGGCGGCGGGCTCGCCGAAAAACCGGAGATTGTCGGCCTCAACAAATGCGACGCGCTGCTGGCCGAGGTGATCGCCGAAAAAAGAACGGCGCTGGAGACCGCCACCGGCGCGCCGGTCCATGAGCTTTCCGGCGTTTCCGGCGAGGGTGTGGACAAGGTGCTGGCGGCCCTGCTGGCCGAGGTGCGGCGCGACCGGGCCGCCCGCGCGGCGGAAAAAAAGGCCGCCGAGACCACCGGGGTCGAGGAAGGCTGGACGCCATGACCGCGAGCACTGACACCAGACCGCTGGACAGGCTGACGAAGGCGAAACGCGTCGTCATCAAGATTGGCTCGGCGCTGCTGGTCGACGAGGCGACCGGCAGGATCCGCCATGACTGGCTGGCCGCACTGGCCGAGGATATCGCGGCGCTGCACGACCAGGGCAAACAGGTCGCTGTTGTCTCGTCGGGCGCGATCGAGGCGGGGCGACGGCATCTGGGACTGTCCGGGCGGGTCCTGCGGCTGGAAGAAAAACAGGCCGCCGCGGCGACCGGGCAGATCCATCTGGCCCATGCCTATGTAGAGGCGCTGGCCCGCCACAAGATCACCGTATCGCAAATCCTGGTGACGCTGGACGATACCGAGGAACGCCGCCGCCACCTGAATGCCCGCAGCACGCTGAACCAATTGCTGGCGCTCGGCGCGGTGCCGCTGATCAACGAGAACGACACGGTCGCCACCCAGGAAATCCGTTATGGCGACAATGACCGCCTGGCGGCGCGTGTCGCCGCCATGATCAGCGCCGACGTGCTGGTTCTGCTGTCGGATATCGACGGCATGTACGAGGCCGATCCGCGCAAGGTGCCGGAGGCCAAGCATATCCCTGAAATCGGCGTGATCACGCCGGCGATCGAGGGCATGGCCGGGGCCGCGCCCGAGGGCTATTCGTCGGGCGGCATGATCACCAAGATCCAAGCCGCGAAGATCGCGGTTGGCGCGGGTTGCCACCTGGCGCTGACCGAGGGGCATTCGCGTAATCCGGTGCGCCGCCTGCTCGAAGGCGGGCGCTGCACCTGGTTCGTTGCCGCCGCCAATCCCCGCACCGCACGCAAGCGCTGGATCGCGGGTTCACTGAAGTCGGCCGGCGAGTTGATCGTCGACAAGGGGGCTGAAAATGCCCTGGCAAATGGCAGCAGCCTGCTGCCGATCGGCATCGTGACTGTCACCGGACACTTCAACCGCGGCGACCTGGTTACGCTGCGCGGCCTGGAGGGCAATGAGATCGGCCGCGGGCTGGTAGCCTATTCCGACGAAGACGCAAGACATATCGCCGGGCACAAGACCGGTGAAATCGAGGAGATTCTGGGCTATCGTGGTCGCGACGAAGTCATTCCCCGCGACGATCTGGCGCTGGATTGACGATTGAGACGCAGACAATGGCTAATGTAACGGCTTTAAAGACCGGCGATATCGCGGCGGAAATGTACCGCATCGCCGAGGACGCCCGCGAGGCCGCCCGCGGCCTGGCCCAATCGGACGGCGAGACGCGCAACGCGGCATTGCTGGCGGCGGCGGCCGAAATTCGTGCCCGCGCCGTGAAGATCGAAGCCGAAAACGCCCGGGACATGGAATTCGGCAAGGAAAAGGGGCTGTCGGCGGCGCTGATGGACCGGCTGTTGCTGACGCCGGACCGGATCGAGGCGATGGCGCGGGGGCTCGAGGATGTCGCCGCCCTGCCCGACCCGCTGAGCGCCGTGCTGGCCGAGTGGGACCGTCCGAACGGGTTGCACATATCGCGCGTGCGGGTGCCGCTAGGCGTGATCGGCATCATCTACGAATCCCGCCCAAACGTTACCGCCGATGCCGGCGGGCTGTGCCTCAAGGCCGGTAACGCGGCGATCCTGCGTGGCGGATCGGAAAGCTTCCATTCCTCGACGATCATCGCCGAATGCCTGCAGGCGGGCCTGACCAGTGCGGGGCTGCCCGTCGGGGCAATCCGGATGCCGCCGACCCGCGACCGCGCGGCCGTCGGCGCGATGCTGACCATGCCCGATCTGATCGACGTCATCGTGCCGCGCGGCGGCCGGTCGCTGATCGAGCGGGTGATGGCGGAATCGCGCGTGCCCGTGCTGGCGCATCTGGAGGGTGTCTGCAGTGTCTATGCACACGAAGCGGCGGACCCGGACATGGCGCGCCAGGTGACATTGAACGCCAAAATGCGGCGCACCGGCGTCTGCGGCGCGGCGGAAAACCTGTTGATCGACCGGACGATCGCCACCGCCCAGTTGACCGGCATCGTCGACGATCTGGCCGCCGCCGGATGCGAGGTTCGCGGCGACGAGGGGGCGCGGGCGATCGACCCCCGCATTGTTCCGGCCAGCGAGGAAGACTGGTCGACGGAATATCTTGAGCCGATCATCGCGGTGAAACTGGTGGACGGTGTCGAGGATGCGGTCGAATTCATCAATCATCACGGCTCGCACCATACGGATTCGATCATCACACGCGACGCGGCGGCGGCGGAAACCTTCCTTACCCGTGTCGACAGCGCCATCGTGATGCATAATGCCTCGACCCAATACGCCGATGGCGGCGAGTTCGGGATGGGCGCCGAAATCGGCATCTCGACCGGACGGCTACATGCCCGCGGGCCGGTCGGCGCCGAGCAGCTGACCACCTACAAATATCTGGTACGCGGATCGGGCCAGACCCGGCCGTAAAAAATTGGGGCGACCGAAGCCGCCCTCTATATTTTTGCGAATCTGTCAGGAACCGGCGACGTTGGCGCGCAGGGTGGCGATTTCGCCTTCCAGGCGGCCCTCTTCGCGGCCCAGCGCCGTGGTGGCGTGCGAGTTTCCGGCCGCCCTATCCATACCCGTCCGGCCGGGAAAACCGGTAATCCCGAAAAGATGTTGTCCTTTCCCGATTCCGTCGGGCCGCGAACTGTGCCAAGTATTGGGGGATGGGAACCGATGAAACCTCTATCCCGGCTTCGAAGCCTGCCGGTCGCCGCGTCGGCCTGCTTGGCGGATCTTTCAATCCAGCCCATGCCGGGCACCTGCATGTCAGCCAGCAGGCATTGCGGCTGCTGGCGCTCGATGAAGTCTGGTGGTTGGTATCGCCGCAAAATCCGTTGAAGCCGGAAAACGGCATGGCGCCGCTGCAAGATCGCATGGACGGCGCCCGAAAAACCGTGCAGGGCCAGCCGGGTATCAGTGTCAACGATATCGAGGCGGCATTGGGCACCATCTATACGGTGGACACGCTCGAAGCACTACTTCAACGCCACGCCCAGACGGATTTTGTCCTGCTCGCAGGCGCGGATATTTTGGAGGAATTGCCGCGATGGCGGCGCTGGGAAGAGATATTCAACGCCGTCCCCATTGCAGTTTTCGCCAGAAAACCTTATTCTTCAAAGGCGTTGTCCGGTCTGGCGGCGCGACGGTTCGCTCGATTCCGTATTTTGGAAGAGGAAGCGTCGACGCTAGCCAGCCGCGCCCCACCGGTCTGGGTCTTCCTGCATATCAGGGAGAATTCGGCCTCGGCAACGGCGATCCGGGCGGCGCGCAGGACCAGTAAGTGATGTCAACAGCTAAAGAGGATTACAGCCATACCACGCAAAAAAGGGAAGCCGGAGAGCTCCCAAAACCTCCTGTCGGTGACCACTGCATCGCTGGAGGACGATAAGGCAGTCGATGAAATTGTCATCGATCTGTCAGGCAAGTCCACACTAGCGGACTTTATCGTGATCGCATCGGGACGATCACAGCGTCAGGTCGGCGCGATGGCCGACCACCTCGTCGAAAAATTGAAAGCAGCCGGCGCCAGGTCGGTCCTCACGGAGGGCCAACCGCAATGCGACTGGGTGCTTGTCGACGCGGGCGATGTCGTGATCCATTTGTTCCGGCCGGAAGTGCGGGATTTCTACAAGCTGGACAAGCTGTGGGCCCCGAACGCCGGGGCAGGCGAGTCCCAGACGGCCCACATGGTGTAATTTAGACGCAACCATGCAGATCGAAATCCTGGCCATCGGGCGTGTCCGGGCCAGCCCTGAACGCGAGCTTTACAAGACCTATGCAGACCGCATCCGCTGGCCGCTTGTATTGCGTGAGCTGGAGGAAAAGCGCCGCCTGCCGGCGGCGGAATTGATGCTGCGCGAAGCCGCCCTGTTGCTCGAGGCTCTGCCCGGCGACGCCGCGGCGGTCGCGCTGGATGAGACCGGAAAAGAGCTTTCAAGCGAACAGTTCGCAAAACAGCTGGGCCGCTGGCGCGACGACGGGCCGGCGACGATCGCCTTCATGATCGGCGGCGCCGGTGGCTTGACCGGCGAGGTTCGCGACCGCGCGGACCTGGTTTTGTCGCTTGGCCGGCAGACTTGGCCCCACATGCTGGTCCGCGCCATGCTGGCCGAACAGATATACCGCGCGCAGCAAATTCTGGCGGGCCACCCCTACCATAGGAGTTGAAAATTGACGTCGCGCGCAATTGAACGCGACAGGGTTTGTATGCGGACGCGAAAATATATAAACTCCCGCCACAATTTTTCCGGAATGTCATATAGATGACCGATTCGTCGAGACCGCGCCCCGTAGTGCTTTGCATCCTGGATGGCTGGGGCGAGCGCGAGGAAACCGACTTCAACGCCATCGCCGCGGCCGATACGCCGGTCTGGGACCGCTTGCGCGCAACCTGCCCACGGGCACGGCTGGACGCGTCGGGTGGCGAGGTCGGCCTGCCGGACGGCCAGATGGGCAATTCCGAAGTCGGCCATACGAATATCGGCGCCGGTCGCGTGGTGGCGCAGGACCTGCCGCGAATCGATGCCGCGGTGGCCGACGGCAGCCTGGCGAAGGCGCCGGTGCTGGGCCAGTTCGTCACCGCGTTGAAACAAAGCGGCGGGATGGCCCATTTGATGGGATTGATTTCGCCCGGTGGCGTTCATTCCCACCAAGACCAGATCGCGGCGCTGGCCAATATCCTGGCAGGAGAAGGCATCCCCGTCCTGGTTCATGCCTTCCTTGACGGTCGCGATACACCGCCATCCAGCGGACAGAGTTACATGGCGGATTTTCTCGCCGCGGCGCCGCGCGCGACGGTCGCCACGGTCATGGGACGCTACTATGCGATGGACCGCGACAAGCGGTGGGAACGCGTCGGGAAAGCCTATGCGGCCCTGTCTGGAGGCGAGGCGGAGGTCCACGCCGGCGACGCGCTGGCGGCGATCGACGCGTCCTATGCGGCAGGGTCGACCGACGAATTCGTGCCGCCAACCGTTATCGGCGAATATAAGGGCATGGCCGACGGCGATGGCGTCCTGATGGCCAACTTCCGCGCCGACCGCGCGCGCGAAATCCTGTCGGCATTGCTGGACCCCTCGTTCGACGGATTCGCACGTTCCCGCCGCATTTCATTCGCCGCAGCAGCCGGCCTGGTGGAATATTCCTCCGCGCTGGCGCAGATGATGAGCACGATCTTCCCGCCGGTTGCCCTCGATAACGTGCTGGGCCAGGTGGTGGCCGATGCGGGATTGCGGCAGCTGCGCATCGCGGAGACCGAAAAATACGCCCATGTCACCTTCTTTCTGAATGGCGGACGGGAAGAGAAATTTCCCGGCGAGGACCGCATCCTCGTGCCCTCGCCCAAGGTCGCGACCTATGACCTGCAACCCGAAATGTCCGCGGGACAAGTCACCGACCGGCTGGTCGAGGCGATCGAGGGCGGGACATACGACCTGATCGTGGTGAATTACGCCAACACCGATATGGTCGGCCATACCGGGATACTGGAAGCCGCGATCAAGTCGGTCGAGGCGGTAGACCATTGCCTCGGGCGGCTGGAAGCCTCGGTCAGCGCCGCCAGCGGCGCGTTGCTGATTACCGCCGACCATGGCAACGCCGAGAATATGCGCGATGCGGCGACCGGCCAGCCTCATACCGCCCATACGCAAAATCTGGTGCCTCTTCTGCTGGCGGCGGACGGCAAAGTCGGCGCGCGCCTGGCCGACGGCCGTCTGTCTGATCTGGCGCCGACGGTCATGGAGTTGATGGGAATTGCAAGACCGTCGGAAATGACCGGACGGTCGCTAATCGGCCATGGCGGTAAAAAGCGTGCGGCGGGCTAGCATGGTGAACAGCCGGGGATTTCCCGTAATCTTGTTGGCGACGGCCCTACTGGTAGTCGCGCCGAGCGGCGCGCCGGCGGACGAACAGACCGACCTTAAAAAAGTCGAAGATCAAATTCAAGTCGACCGGAAACGGGCGAAGGCGCTGGAGAATAAACGCCGTAAAGCGTCGGAGGATCTGCACAATCTGCGGCATGAAGCGATCGCCGCGGCGAAGAAGGCGCAAAAGCACGAGGCGCGGCTGATCGAACTGGACGCCACGCTCTTGGAGTTGAGCCAGCGTGAGGATGCAATCCGCGAGTCGCTGACCCGGCGGCGATCGCAGTTGACCGGTACGCTGGCGGCGTTGCAGCGCCTGTCGCGCAACCCGCCCCAGACGATGCTGGCCTATCCGGAAGCGCCGACCGACATGGTGCGCAGCGCCTTGCTGTTGCGCACCGCCCTGCCCGGCATCAAGAAACAGGCCGATGCCCTGTCGCGCGAGCTGTCCGAACTTTCGCGGATTCGGCAAGACACCCGTACACAGCTGGCGTCGCTGGAAGTTGAAACCCAGTCGCTGGAAAAGGAACAGAAGCGCCTTCAGGGGGTTTTGAAACGAAAATCGACCTTGCTGCGGCAAACCGATTCCGAACGCAAGGACGTCAACCGCCGGATGGCGGAGCTGGGTAAACGCGCCGCGTCGATCCGCGACCTGCTGGCGCAGATTGAAAAAGAACGCAAGCGCCGCGAGGAAGCGGAACGCAAACGCATCGAGGAAGAACAACAGCGTCTGGCGGATGCCGCCCGGGCGCCCACGGCGAAACCCGCCGACGAGGAAACCGCCGACGAGGAAACCGCCGTGGTGCGGTCGGCCGCCTTGGCGAGACCGGCGGGAATCAAGCCATTCCCGGAAAAAGGACAGATCGCCAATCCGGTCAGCGGGCGAATCATCACCCAGTACGGGGCCCGCAACAAATATGGCCAGACCGAGCGTGGCGTTACCTATGCAACGCGCCCCGGGGCCCAGATCGTGGCGCCCCATGACGGGCTTGTCGCCTTCGCCGGACCGTTCGAAGGCTACGGGCATATCTTGATCATTGAGCATGACGGCGGATACCATACGTTGCTGGCCGGACTGGAACGGCTGGACACATCCGTGGGTCAGTGGGTACTTAGGGGTGAGCCGGTCGGCGCGATGGCGAATTCGACCATCGACAAGGGTGGCGATACTGTGGGACTTTACCTTGAACTCAGGCGAAAGGGCCAACCGATCGATCCAAACAGATGGATTGCCAGCGGGAAACAAAACAGGACGAGTGGATGATGTTGATTTTACGACGGACCGCGGCGGTGGCCGTGATTGCAGCGACTGGCTTGCTGGTCTGGACGACGGCCGCCCCAACGCAGGAACCCGTTTCGGATACCCTGCAACAGTTGGAGCTGTTCGGCGATGTTTTCGAGCGCGTGCGCGAGGACTATGTCGAGGAGGTCACCGACCAAC
>CAXMQC010000350.1:0-2456 GCA_964195285.1 Akkermansiaceae bacterium | reverse complement strand
ACGAGCAACTGGCGCCGCTGCTCACCACGCTGGGCATCGACAGCACGCGAAAGATTATCACCCGAAACCAGTCACCGGACGTTCCGTTCGACCGCTCGATCAATCCCTACAAGGGCTGCGAGCATGGCTGCATCTATTGTTTCGCGCGGCCGACCCATGCCTATCTGGGCCATTCGCCGGGGCTGGATTTCGAAACCAAACTGTACTGGAAGCCGGATGCGCCGGCCTTGCTGGAAGTCGAGTTGCGCGACCCGAAATATCACGCCGCGACGCTGGCGCTGTGCGCCAATACCGACCCTTACCAGCCGATCGAGCGGGACCGCAAACTGACCCGGCGAATTCTCAAGGTGCTGGCCGATTACCGCCACCCGGTCGGCATCGTCACCAAATCGAACCTGATTCTGCGCGACCTCGACATTCTCGCCCCGATGGCGGCCGAGGGGATTTTGCGCGTGGCGGTCTCGCTGACCACGCTGGACCGCGGCCTCGCCCGGCGCATGGAACCGAGAGCGCCGACCCCGGCCCGGCGGCTGGAGGCGATCCGCGAACTGGCGGCGGCCGGCGTGCCGGTGACAGTGCTGGCGGCGCCGATCCTGCCGGCGCTCAACGACCATGAGATCGAGAAAATCCTGGCGGCCGCGGCCAAAGCCGGCGCCGGCGCGGCCGGATATGTGCTGTTGCGCCTGCCGCTGGAGATCAAGGAGCTGTTCGCCGACTGGCTGGCCGAGCATTACCCGGACCGCGCCGAGCGCGTGATGAGCCTGGTGCGCCAGACCCGCGGCGGTGGCCTCTACCAGAGCGAATGGGGCAAGCGGCAGACCGGGACCGGCGCCTATGCCGACCAGATCGCCAAGCGCTTCCGCCTCGCCCGCAAGCGCCACGGCCTGGACCAGGGCCACCCGCCGATCGACGAATCCCGGTTCCGGCGCCCGCCCCGCGCGGGCGACCAGTTGAGCCTGCTGTGATGGACGCAACTACCGTGTTCGAGATCGTGCCGCTGACGCCCGACCGGTGGGCGGATTTCGAAGTGGTAATGGGGCCGAAGGGCGGCGCAGGCGGCTGCTGGTGCATGCTGTGGCGACTGGCCAAGAAGGATTTCGAGGCCGGGGCCGGCGGCGCAGGCGAAGCCAACCGCCGGGCGATGAAGGCGATCGCCGCGGAGGCGGTTCCGCCCGGCCTGCTGGCCTATGACGGGGACCAGGCGGTCGGCTGGATTTCCGTTGCGCCGCGGTCTCGCTTCCCCAGGATGGAGAACTCGAGGATCCTGAAGCCGCTGGACGACAGGCAAGTGTGGTCCGTGACCTGTCTCCTGATCGCCAGCTCTCATCGCCGGCAGGGCGTTGCGACGAGGTTGCTGTCGGCGGCCTGCGATTTTGTCCGCGACAATGGCGGTTCGGTCGTCGAGGGCTATCCGATCGCGCCGAACAAATCGTCTTACCCGCCGATATTCGCCTGGACAGGCTTCGAGAGCGCCTTTAGGAAGGCGGGGTTCGAGACCGTCGTGAAACGCTCCCCGACCCGTCCAATAATGCGAAGAGAGCTCGTTGCGAAGTAACATCGGATGCCACGCAAGATAGGGCTTATGTTTCTCCTGCTCTTGCCCGTCCTGCTGCCGGTCGGCGGTTGCTGGATGGTGACGAATCCGGTTTATATCTCGCCCGATTTCGCGCCCGCGCCGGCTGCGGACTCGGGGCGGCTGGAGGCGGATGTGCGGTATCTGGCGGGCATCGAGCCCAGGCGGTCCAGTACGCAGCCGGCTTCGCTGGACCGGGCCGCCAATTTCGTTGCCGAGTCTTTCGCGGCGGCGGGCTGCGCGCAGAGGACAGAGAAATTCACGGCCGACCATGTCGAATACCGCAACGTGATCTGCTCGTTTGGGCCCGCCGATGCGCCGCGCCTGGTGATCGGCGCGCATTACGACGTTTTTGAAGGCGCCGGCGCCGACGACAATGCCAGCGGCGTCGCCGGCCTGATCGAGCTGGCGCGCATGGTCGGCGCGGAAAAGCCCGTTTTGGAACACCGCCTGGACCTGGTCGCCTTCACCCTGGAGGAACCGCCCCATTTCCGCACCGAAAACATGGCCAGCCATGTCCACGCACGCGGGATTCTGGAAGAAGGCGCGCAGCTGAAACTGATGATCAGCGTCGAGATGATCGGATTCTATGCTGACGCGCCCGGCTCCCAGACCTATCCCCTGGGCGTTTTGGACTGGCTCTATCCGGACAAGGCGAATTTTATCGGCGTGGTCGGTACGTTGTTCGACCGCTCGGCCGTGGCGCGGGTGAAAAGTCTGATGGCGGTCTCCGACGACTTGCCGGTTTATTCGATCAACGCGCCGGCCGCTTTGACCGGCGTCGATTTTTCAGATCATTTGAGTTTCTGGCGGAACGGCTTGCCCGCACTGATGGTCACCGATACCGCCTTCCTGCGCAATCCCAATTACCACAGGCCGACCG
>CAXMQC010000349.1:0-2328 GCA_964195285.1 Akkermansiaceae bacterium | reverse complement strand
ACGTAGCGGCAACGCCAATCAGCCGGAACAGCTCGGACGAATTCTGAAAGAGTGCTATTGGGCTTATCGCCCCTACTTCGATGTCGATGCCAGCGCGCTTCAACCAGCCGGCGGGATCAAGAACGTTCGCAGGCAGTTCGGCAATATGATCTTGTCGAAAACACCGATCCTGTCGACGCGGCTTTTCCCGCTGCCGAAATCGGCCTTGCGCCAGCGTCACAACATGGTCGTCGGGGTTTTCGAGGGGGTTGTCGAATTGCAGAAAGATGGCGCCTTGCGAATATATAACGCCCATTTGGGCGCGCGGTCGCAGCATGATCGCGTCGCGCAAATCCTTTCCATACGCGACACCATCCGCCGTGCGCCGGCCGAGGGCGGCGCGTGGACCGGCGATCTTGCGCATTCCCTGTGGGAGCATCATGGGCATAAGTTATGGGAAGAGGACGCCGCCCCGCCGCCGATGCCCGAATCATTCGTATTACTGGGGGATTTCAACCTGGAAGCCAAGGACATTGAGTACGATTATCTGGTCGGCCCCAGGGATGGCGATCTTGGCCGACTTTCCTCCAAAGAGGAATTTATCGATACGTGGGTCGCGGCTGGACACGATGAAGATGAAGGGGTTACCTATTCCGCCGATCCATCCGCAAGCGATGCGCAGGGCATGCGCATCGATTATGCCTTCGTCGATGAGTCGATGCAAAAACGGGTTCTCGGGGCGCGGATTGATGAAGCGGCTCAAGGGTCGGACCATCAGCCCTACTGGATCGATCTCGATTATGCGCCGCATGGCTAGGCGCGGTCCCGGTCAGAAATTCGCCGCCGTCAACGCCTTAACGAAAATCCGTTAGTCCAGATTGACCTTTCGCTCCATGGTCGCGTCGTCGTCGGTGGTCCATTCGGCTAGTGAGCCGTCATACATGGCGCTCTCCTTGTTGCCCAGCAGCGCATAGTCCGCGAACCAGCCGAGCGACGCCCAATGGCCGGTATTGCAGAAGGTGATCGACTTGCCCTTGGTCGGTGCACTGCTCAACTCGTAGAGCTTGGCGAGCGAGGCGCTGGTGCGAAGCTGGCCGCCATTGTTGACAGTCATATATTCGCCCGGAACGCTGATCGCGCCGGGAATGGTGCCGAAGGCGCGGACCTTGCCGCTCTTCATGACGCCAAGATGCTGCGCGACCGGCCGTGAATCCATCAACCGCGTGCCGTCGTTCATCGCGGCCTTCACCTCGTCGGTGGTAGCGATCAATTCGTCACGGAAATTCGCCTTGAAAATCTTGGCCGCGGGTTTGTTGGCTGCGGTTTCCAGCGGATTGGCCTTGTTCATTATCCAGGCCGTCATACCGCCGTCCATGATCGATACATTGTCATGGCCAAGCACCTGGAAGGTCCAGTAGAGACGGGTTGCCGTGCCCATCTCGCCGGCGCCCCAACCGTTGGCGATGATCACCACATGATCGCCGTTGCCGATGCCAAGCCTGCCGATCAGTTTTTCCATATGGTCGACCGGCGGTAGTACGCCGGCGACCTTACGGCCGTTTTTCGTGGTGTCGACGCGCCATTTATCCTTCCTGTAATGGGTATAAACGGCGCCCGGCACGTGGCCCTTGGCGTAAGCGCCCGGGTTGCTCGTGACATCCAGGAACACGACACCAGGCCTGCCCAGATTGTTCTTTACCCAGCCGGTGTCGACCAGCGGCTCCACCGCCATCGCGGGGATGGCGAAAACCACCAGAAAAAGGGTAAAGACTGCGAGTTTAAGGGATCTGAACATTTCCTGCCCCTTTGTATGATTGTGGGTATGCCAACGCTTCACACCGCGTCAGATTAGGCGCACACTACCACGTAATCATTGGCTGGCCATATGACACGGCGTTCAAATTTGGGTGCTTTACTTCAGGATAAAGATCATATAGTATTAACTTTATAACTTTTATATCACAAAAGTCGATCCATGTATCCTCTGGCCGCTTCAACCGACGCCTATGGTCCGCTTTACAGCCGCATTGCCATGCTGATGCGGCAACGAATTCTGGGCGGGCGGTGGGCGCCGCAGTCGCAGATTCCGACTATCGAGGGCCTGATGGCCGAATTCGGCGCCTCGCGTGTCACTATCCGCCTGGCGCTGGATAGGCTGGAACGCGACGGGCTGATTGTACGATTTCGCGGCAAGGGGACCTTTGTTACGGATCGCGCCGAGGGGCGCTACTGGATCCGGCTGGGTCAAAGCTGGCACAGCCTGATCGAGACGCTGGCAGACACCAAACCGCGCCTGCTGGAGACCGTCGACGATGTATTGCCGCCAGGCAAAGAGGGGCTGGATGGCCG
>CAXMQC010000348.1:0-5657 GCA_964195285.1 Akkermansiaceae bacterium | reverse complement strand
GGCCAAATAACGGCGGCCCTTGTTGTCGCCGCGGCCTATGTGCTGCCCTCTCCACTGTCTGCAAAATCTATGAAATAATTCTCCAACTCGGAGAACCCGATGGCGCGATCGGCAAAACCGAAGGTTCCGGCTTCCTTGATTTCCTTTGCCGCCCTGACAAATTCGCCGAAAGCCGCGCGAAAAAATGCCGAACCGACGCTGATCCGCGCGACCCCGGCAGCGGCAAGCTCCGCAACGCCGAAGGTCGCGCCCGGCATGCCCATCACCACATTGACCGGCTTCGTCACCGAACTGCACACTGCCCGGATGGTATTGAGATCATGAAGGCCGGGGGCATACAGGACGTCCGCGCCGGCCGTCTCGAAGGCCTGAAGACGCTTGATCACATCGTCGAGATCGGGGCGATCCCACAGAAGGTTTTCGCACCGTGCCGTCAAAACAAAGTCGTGCGGCAGGCTGCGCGCGGCTTCCACGGCCGCCTCGATTCGCTCGACCGCCAGTGCGAACTCGAAGATCGGATCGTCGCGGCGGTTGGTGTGGTCTTCGAGCGAGCAGCCCGCAAGGCCGGTTTCAGCGGCCGCGCGAATGGTATCGGCGGCGCTTTGCGGTGAATCGCCGAAGCCTTTTTCGAGATCGGCCGAGACCGGCAGATCCGTCGCCGCGACGATTTGCCGGCAATGCGCCAACGTACAATCCTGCGACACCAACCCTTCCGGCAGGCCCATCGAAAAAGCCAGCCCCGCGCTTGTTGTCGCAAGCGCCTCATACCCCATGGACGCAAGAATACGCGCGGTCCCCACATCCCAGGGGTTGGGTATCACGAACGCACCTCCGCGTTGATGCAGCGCCCTGAATCGCACTGCTTTGTCATTCTGGCTCATCGGCCCCTCCGGCAATCGGTTTTCAGTCAGGCAACATGGTTTGCCATTTATGCGATTTGCGCCAGCCGCCTGTGCGAATGTCCCCAGCCGTTTCGAGCGCCGCAACCACAACACTTCCTTAACCGCTTCGATTTATAAATATCGGCAATGAACTTAATGGCCATTTTATCGCCGCCATACAATAGCGGCATGACGATATTTGCCGGGAGAGTGATCCGTCTTGCGCCCTGCTAATCCATCCACCGCAACGCCGGCCGCTCAGCGCGGCTGGTTGTATGCCGGGACTTTCCTGGTCAGCCTGGCTTTGCTGGCCTTCGAAGTGATGACCGTGCGGACGATCAATTTCACGGTCGGGCCCAGCTATATCTATATTGCGATCGCGTTGGCCATGCTGGGGCTCAGCGGCGCGGGCTCGATCCTCAGCCTGGTTAACCTCAGGGACTTGCGATTTTCGCGCGACCGGCTGTTGTTCTGGATCTGTGTCGGCATCGCGGTATTGCTGCTGTTTTCGCACTTCCTGGCCGCCGAACTGAAGGCCGAGCTGAACGAGGTTGTGCGGGCGGCCGGCAAGGCGGACGGATTGCAGGGCGTCGTGAGGGCAGGGGCGGTTGGCGGATTCCTGTCGGCGCTCAAGGTCGGCATGGTGCTCAGCCTGCCTTATTTTCTGTTTGGCGCCTTGCTGACATTGCTGTTTACGTCCTCCGACGACCGGATCTATGGACGGCTCTATGCATCGGATCTGATTGGCGCCGCACTGGGATGTGTTGGCGCCATCGTCGTGATGGAGTTTACCGGCTACGCGGTCTCGGTTACCGCCCCTGTGGTCGCCGTATTGCTTGGCGGCGCCTGCTATTGCTGGTCGTCACGCCGCAATTTGGCAGTGCTGGGGATTGCGGCCGCGGTCCTGGTCGCGCTGATGCCGGCATTCGACGGATATGCAGAGCGGATCGAGCCACCGGCCGATGCGAATTACCTGGCCCGCGATTATGAATTCGACGACGAGGTCCACGAGGTCTGGCGCGGCTGGAACAGCTTTACCCGGGTCGGCATGGTGGAGTGGCGTGGCGAGGATACGCGCGTATACGGAACGACCACGCCGCAAGGCACAGGCGCCAATGCATTCGGTGTCATGTCGCTGGCCAATGGCGACGGCATGATCTGGGTGCCGCGCTACGATCCCGATAACAAATCTCCCTGGTTTCACACGCCCGCTGTCCCGGCGATGCTGGCGGGCCAGCCGCGCGACGTACTGGTGATGTTCGCGGGAGTAGGGGCCGACATGTTGAGCCTTTACGCAAACGGCAGCCAGAATGTCACGGGGGTCGAATTGAACGGCCTGCTGGCCGAAGGCGCGATGCTGTTCGATAAGTACCGTACCCGGGAAATGCACGCCAACGAGGCCATCGATTATCACATATCCGAGGGCCGGGTATTCCTGGAACAGGATCAAAACCGTTACGACACGATCCTGATGTCCTGGAGCGGCGCGACGGCGGCGTACTACGCCGGGGCACTGGGTGGCACGACGCAGTTTCTCTATACCTACGAGGCGCTGGAGGGCATCCTCGACCATCTGAAACCTGGCGGCCACGCGATTATCCTGCAAATTAACAAGGTCAATGCATTGGCCATGCTCAGGCGCTATCTGGCGGAACGCGACATCGGCGCCGCCGAACGGACCGCTATCATTCTCTATAAGCCCGGCCGCCTGGACACCGCCTGGGACGGGGCGTTCGACAATAACCCGTTGCTGATCAAGCCTGACGGCTGGACGGACGAGGAAATTGCCCGGATTACCGCCAACGGCGCACGCCATGGATTTCAGGTGGCCTATGCGCCGGGATGGCCGGACGATCCCCTGTATACGGCCTATGGACGGATGACGCGTGCCGATGACGTGGCGGCCGAAATCGCCGCATTGTCGCGGGAAAACGGGCTGCGGTTCGGTGTCGTGACCGACGACCGGCCGTTCTATCTGGACCTGTTTCCGACCGAATACTATTTCGACCTCGGCTTCTGGAAGCGGCTTTTCGCCGGCGAGGTAAAACGGCCCGACCACGGCGCCCATGCGTTGCGCATTGTCGTCGTCGCGCTGGTATCACTGGCGGCCGCAATGGTTATCATCGGTCCGCTCGCCTTTGCCCGCGGCCCGGCGCGCACAAGCCGGACCTTCTATCACCTGGCTTATTTCTTCAGCCTCGGAGCCGGGTTCATGGTGCTTGAAATCGCGATTATGCAGCGCGCGGCTCTGCTGTTCGGCAATCCGGGAATATCCATCGCGATCGTGCTGGGTGCCCTGATCCTGTTTACCGGCCTGGGCAGCCTGCTA
Source organism: Akkermansiaceae bacterium (assembly GCA_964195285.1). Lineage (GTDB taxonomy): Bacteria > Pseudomonadota > Alphaproteobacteria > UBA8366 > JADFVY01 > JADFVY01. The sequence continues at coordinate 2,447 of CAXMQC010000348.1, read as the reverse complement.
AGCGACCGGGTGTTTCGCAATGGCATGGCCTGCGGGCCGGTCGCGGTCCTTGCCGTGGCCTATTCGCTTATTCTGGGCATTGGCTTCGATTGGTTGGCCCATGTGATGCTGCCCTGGCCGCTGCTGCTGAAAGCACTGGGGTTGATCGTTGTTATCGCGCCGGGCGGGCTGGTTCTCGGCCAGTTGTTCCCGCGCGGGCTGGTGCTGGCGCGGCGCCAGGAGACCGCCTTGATCCCCTGGGCCTGGGCCATCAACGGCGCCATGAGCACGGTGACGGCCGGCGTTGCCCCATTGCTGGCGCAAGTCTGGGGATTCCAGTTTCTGTACTTCCTTTCGGCCGCTCTCTACGCGGTCATCCTGCTGCTGCCGCCCTATATGCGGCGACAATCCGGTCTGGCCGAGGAATACACCGCCGCTCAGGCCATTGCGGCCTGACGGCCTAAACCCTAAAGACGTTTTCGCATGAAAACCCGGTCGTACCCCGCCTGTTCGCCGCGGCCGGTTTCCTCATATCCCAGCGCCGCGTACATGGTTACATTCTCGGTCATGGTCCGGTGTGTGTAGAGGCGGATTTCGCCGTAACCGCGGCGCCGCGCCTCGTCTTCCGCGAAGTCGATCAGGATACGGCCCAGCCCTTGCCCCTGGCAGGCCGGATCGATCGCGACATTGTCGAGCAGCAGGTGGTCGGGGTAATCCAGCAGCACGAGCGCGCCGCAAAGGGTGTCGTCGCGTTCAAAAACATAAGCCGAACCTTCCGCAACACGCGCGCCATAGTCATCCAGCATGGGCCCCGGTTCCTTGCCCATGCGTGGAACATATATGGCATACGCGCGCCGGACGAGGCTGCGAATGGCGTCTTCCTGCCCAGTGCGGGCCAGCGATACCGCGCCTGCCGCGTTATTTTCCATGGCTGCGAATCTGACCCGGTTCGCCGGATGAAAACAGGGCCAAATCGACAAAAAGGTGAGTCCAGCCGAAAGGTGTTCGGCCTTAACCGCCCGCCAGCATCGTCAGTTGCTCGTGGAGCTGAGCCGAGACCTGCACGCCCTGGTGGTGCGCCTCGCGGCGCTTGGCCTCGCGGTGGGCGCCGGGGATATGGGTGCCCGGCTGGGCCTGGATCTGTGAAATCAGCGTCTCCATGCGTCCGGCGAAGGCGTTGCCGGTACAGACGTCCACGGTGGCGCCGGGGTCGATTGCGATCATCAATTGGCCAACATTGGGCGGTTTCCCTTCGGCGTCGAAGAAGGAACTGGCTTCATAGCCGTAATTGGCGCCGGTCAGGGTCACGGCCAGGATTTCCACCATCATCACCAGGGCCGAGCCCTTGGCGTCACCCATCGGCAGCATGGTGCCATCCATCGCCGCCCGCGCGTCTGTTGTCGGCTGGCCGGCGCTGTCGACGGCCCAGCCTTCGGGAATCGGCTCGCCCTTCTGCGCCGCCACCATGATTTTGCCGCGCGCCACCTTGCTGAGCGACAAATCGACGACCAGCGGTGCGCCGGTATGGCGCGGTGCGGCAAACGCGATCGGATTGGTGCCGAACAGCGCCCTGGCACCGCCCCAGGGGGCGATCGCCGCCGGGCTGTTGGCGAACATGATGCCGACAAGACCGCGCTCGGCCAGCCGCTCCACATGGTAGCCCAGGGCGCCGCAATGGTGTGAATGGGCGATCGCCGCCGCCGCGATGCCGTGTTTCGCGGCCAGTACGGCCAGTTTGTCGATCGCAACATCGATGGCCGGGAAGGCGAATCCGCTCTTGGCGTTGATCTGGACCGCTGCCTTGTCCGGCTGTTCGGTCACCGCGGGCACGGCCCGGCCATCCACCTTGCCGCTGCGCACCTGCGCGGCATAACTGGGCAGGCGCGACAGCCCGTGGCCCGACAGGCCATCGGATTCCGCAACGGAAAGCGCGGTCGCGACAGGGCCGGCATTGCCTTCGCTGGTTCCGCTTTTCGTCAGGACGCGCACCGCGAGGCCGTACATGCCGCTTGTATTAAGGGTGACGGTATCCATTATTTTCTCTATTGCCAGGCGAACCGTAATCATAGTCGCCGAAGGCCGGGTGCGTGTAATTTATATGCACCGATTGCACGCGGGATACAGCCATCAACGGGGGCGGCCCGTAATTCGGGGCCGCCCGCGTTGATTGCGTGATTTCAGCGCCGGTCCGTCAGGCGCTGCGGTACAGTGTGGTAAATACGAACTCGCGATGGCCCAACGCTTCCGCCGCCGTATAGCGGCCGTTGCAGGTGCGCAAGGTCATATCAAGCAACGCATCGCCGGCGTCGTCCAGGGTCATTTCGCGGCGCAAAATACCTGAAACGTCGACATCGACATGCTCCGCCATCTCGCGCGCGGTGCGTGGATTCGCGGTCAGCTTGATGACCGGCTCGATCGGATTGCCGATGACGTTGCCCTGGCCGGTTGGGAACAAATGCACTACGAAA
>CAXMQC010000347.1:0-9296 GCA_964195285.1 Akkermansiaceae bacterium | reverse complement strand
GCGCCCATCATTTCGCAGGTCAGGCTGTCGCAGACCCGGATGGTCAACGGCGCCGGCGCCGCTTCGCCGTCCAGCACCACGTCGAAATGCGCATAAAAGGTCGCGACCTCGTAGACCTCCGCCATGGCCAGGTGCATATCCTCGGCCAGCGCCTGCAGATGCGCCGCCGACAGGGACCCGTACTTATCCTGGATCGCATGCAGATATTCGATCAACAGGTCACGCCGTCGCTCGCCGTCGCCCAGCAGGGCCCGGACATCCGCCAGGGCTTCGGTCTCGAGCTGCCGGCCCTTGGTGAAAACCGGCGCCTTGCGCCGCCCCGAGCCCGGATGGTTATGCCTTTGGCCCGCTTGCGCGCCGGATGTCGTAACCGTCATAATTGCCTCTTCCGCACAACGACAATGGTTCCAGCCGGCCTTTTGGCAAGGCGCTGAAACCGCGTGACGCCCGATGGGCTGGTTTTATCGTGGTATACCATATACCAGCATGTTGTTCATCACAAGAAATGGTTTCGTCCCAACGCACAAAGACCGGTCAACAAGACAGGATAATCTTGCCCTTGTGAACCGCATTTTCCATAAGGCGATGCGCCTCTGCCGCCTCGGCCAGCGGCAGGGTCCTATTGACCACCGGTTGCAGTTTGCCCGCGTCGAATAGTGGCCAGACCTTCTCCTCCAGTTCCCGCGCCACGCGGGTCTTGTATGAGTCGGGCCGGCTGCGTAGCGTGGACCCCGTATAGTGCAGCCGCTTCAGCATAACCGGCATCAGGTTAATCTGCACATCGGCGCCCAGTGCGAAGGCCAATTGCACAATCCGCGCATCCGGCTTTGCCGCCTTGATGTTGCGCGCAATGTAGGGCCCACCGACGATATCCAGGATAACGTTAGCGCCGCCGAATGTTTCGCGGACGACTTCGACGAAATCCTCTTGGCCGTAGTCGATCACCCGGTCGGCCCCCAGCGATTCACAAAAGGCGCAGCGTTCCGCCGGGCTTTCGGTGGCCACCACGGTCGCGCCGAAGGCCTTGCCCAACTGGATCGCGGTTGTTCCCAGTCCGCCGGCGCCGCCATGGACCAGGAACACTTCGCCCGCGGCCAAGCCGGCGGTCATGAAAATATTGCTCCAGATCGTGAAATAGGTCTCCGGTAGCGAGGCGGCCTCGGCCAGATCCAGCCCGTCCGGAACCGCCATGCAGTGGTCGGCATCGACAGTGCAGTATTCCGCATAACCGCCACCATTGGTCAGCGCGCAGAGCCGGTCGCCGGCGGACCAGCGCGAAACGCCGTCGCCGACCGCCACCACCTCGCCGGATATCTCCAGCCCCAGCAAGTCCGAGGCGCCCTTGGGTGCCGGATAGAGCCCGCGGCGCTGCATCAAATCGGGCCCGTTGACGCCAGCGAAGGCGAGCTTGACAAGCACTTCGCCGGGCCCGGCACGCGGCGTCGGCCGAGTGCCCGCCTCCAGGACCTCGGCGCCGCCGGGTTCGGTGATTTCGACGGCATTCATCGTTGCGGGAATGTCAGCACCCATCAGTTTGACCTCTATATCTTCCCGTAAGCAGGGCGCAGTATGGCTAGAGCCGCCAGAGGGCCTGGCGCACGGCGTGCCCGATCAAGGTCGGGCTATCGACGACGATGGCGCCGGCATCCTTCAGGGCCTCGATCTTGCCGGCGGCCGAACGGTCGCCGAAAAAATCGATGGTGCCGGCATGGCCCATGCGGCGCCCTGCCGGAGCATGCACGCCGGCTACATAGGCGACAACCGGTTTCTTAGGCTTTTCCGCCTTCAACAGGGCGGCGGCCTGTTCCTCGTCCGAGCCACCCAACTCGCCGATCATCACGATACCGGCGGTCTTGTCGTCGGCCAAGAACAGTTCCAGACATTCGGCAATACCGATGCCGTGCACCGGGTCGCCGCCGATCCCGACCGATGTGGACTGGCCCAACTCGAGCCGGGTCGTCTGATCGACCGCCGCGTAGGCCAGCGTCGCCGAGCGCGAGACGATGCCGATCTTGCCGGGACTGTGCGGCCGGTCGGGCATGACGCCGATGCGGCACTCACCCGGGGTGATGACACCATAGGAATTGGGCCCGATGAGCCGGGATTTCGAACCCGACAGCGCCGCCTTGACGCGTACCATGTCGAGCACCGGAATACGTTCCGATACACAGACAATCAGCGGAATTTCCGCTTCGATCGCCTCGATCATTGCGTCCATCGCGTGCTGCGGGGGAACGAAAACAGCGGTGGCGTCGGGTGTTGTGTCCGCGACCGCCTCTGCCACAGTATCGAATACCGGAACATTGAGATGGCGCGTGCCGCCCCGGCCGGGGCGCACGCCGCCGACCACGTTGGCGCCGCCGGCGATGGCCCGCTCGGCCATGCGTGTCGCGACTTTTCCGGTGATGCCCTGGAAGATAACTCTGGTATTGCGATCGACGAGTATCGACATCAGGCGGCCCTCGATCCGGCGATACGCACGGCTTCGGCCACCGCCTCTTCCATGCTTGCGGTAATCGCCGCCGGAACGCCCTGGTTTTTCAAAGTCAGTTCGCTGATCTCCTTGCCCGTGCCGGCCGCGAAATAGACCACGGGCTTGACCGCGCCGGTCTTGCGGAACACGCTGGACAACCCTTCGGCGATAGTGTCGCAATGCAACAGGCCACCGCCCATGGCCATAACCAGTATGACCTTCACGCGCTCGTCGTCCAATAACAGCTTGACGCCCTCGGCCACCTGCTCGCGGGTCGCCATGGGTCGCACATCCATGAAATCGGCCGGCCGGCCGCCCCCATCGATGACCATATCGATCGTCGCCAGGCCCAGCCCGGCGCCCATTGTAAGAATGCCGATATCGCCATCGGTCCGGGCATAGTTGATTTCAAACCGGTCGGCCGCGCGTTCCTGCGGGTGAATCTCGTCTTCGTCGCGTAAGTCCTCCAGCTCCGGATGTCGCCACATCGCATTGTCGTCGATGATCATCTTGGCGTCCAACGCCACGACATCGCCTTGCGCGGTCAGCGCCAGCGGATTGATTTCGATCAGCCGCGCATCGAGCTCGATAAAGGCCTTGCGGGCCTGGGTCAGCATGGCGGCCACTTTTTCGGCCTGGTCGGGCTGGATTGACAGAAACTCGGCCAAGTCCGCGACGCCCGCCGCCTCGGCCGCGTCCGGTCCGAAGGCAAGTTCGAACAGGGATTCGCGGCGCGCCAGCGTTCGCTCGACGCCGGTTCCGCCGTCACGGCCGACCAGAACCACGACACTGGCCTTCTTTCGCTCGACGAGGATGGCCGCATAAAGCTCTTTCGCGACATCGCAGGCTTTTTCGACGTAAACCAACTTGACGGCAATTCCCTCGGGCCCGGTTTGCGCCGTCACGATGTGTTTGCCCAGCATGTCGCGCGCCGCGGCGGCGGCCGCGTCGGGCGACGAGACAATCAATACGCCGCCGGCCTGGGCCCGGGCGCCGGCATGGATCTGTGCCTTGACCGCCCATGCCTCGCCGCCAAGCTCCTGTGCCTGGGCCGCCGCTTCTTCCGGGCTGGCGACGACGGCGCCCTGTGGGCTGGGCATCCCGTACGCGCGCAGCAACGCCTTGGCCTGATATTCATGAAGGTTCATTCGCCGTCCCGATCATTCAGCCGCTGTTCAGCCGCGACCCTCTAGCCTATGGCCCGAATAGCATGCTTTTGTAAACCGAATTTCGACCTTCCGGTACCATAGGTATACCACATACCAGTAAATTTTCACAACACTTAAGAGATGTACAACCCTAAAATAGAGGGTGCCAGCTATATTAGTATTAGATGATTTAATGCAATTATTACCCTGAATTTTTAGTGCTTGATAAGATCGATTCATTAGCTATGATATGTGCGTGGTATACCAGATGCCAGATACCTGTTTGCATGCAATGAAGTTCGGATAATTGCCCTAGGGCGGTATTGGCGGCATAAAAACTGCGTCATTGGTGTAGCGAAGGGTCTGAAATTGTGTATGATCCGGGTCTGGATGTCCAAACGGGATGTCGTTGAAGTGAAAATAAAAACCATAGCTGTTAAGGAGGCTAATGCTCATGAATATGCTCCGTAAATTAGGTGCTGGCGTTGCGGTCGCCGCTGTTGCGGCCACGGCGCTCACCTTCGGTTCCTACTCGTCTCACGCGGAATGGACACCGAAAAAGCCGGTAGAATTCGTCATCATGGCCGGCAAAGGCGGCGGCGCCGACAAGTTGTCGCGCTTCATTCAGGGAATTATCGAAAAGAACAACCTGTCGCCCAAGCCGTTCGTGCCGATTAACAAAGGCGGCGGTTCGGGTGCCGAGGCACTGCGTTATCTGAAAGATAAAAAGGGCGATCCCCATGTGATCATGGCGACGCTGAACAGCTACTATACAACGCCGCTGCGCAACCCGGATCTAGGGGTTGATATCGCAACCTTCACGCCGATCACCAAAATGGCCGACGACACGTTCCAGCTTTGGGTCCATGTCGATAGCGGCATCAATTCGGTCGAGGAATATGTCGCCGCCGTCAAGAAGGCGGGCGCCGAAAACTGGAAGATGGGCGGCACCGGCAAGGGCCAGGAAGACTCTCTGGTCACCGCCATGCTCGAGAAAAAGTTCGGCATTGCTGTCACTTACGTACCCTACAAGGGCGGCGGCGCGGTAGCCAAGGATTTGATTGGCAAGCATATCGAATCGACCGTGAACAACCCGTCGGAGCAGGTCGGTTTCTGGGACGCCGGCAAGTCACGTCCGCTGGCCAGCTTCACCCCGAAAGGAAAAGTAACGGGCAAGTTTGGCGACATCCCGACCTTCGAGGAGCTCGGTTATGGGTCGGACATGGTCTATTACATGCAGCGTAGTGTGATTGCGCCCGAGGGCATCGACAAGGATGTCCAGGACTTCTACGTCGGTGTGTTCGATAAAGTCTACAAATCGGACGAATGGCAAAACTATATGAAATCGAAAGGCCTGATTCCGGGTTGGCTGACTGGCGATGCGTTGACCGCGTACTTTGTCGAGGGACGCAAGGTCCACGAGGGGCTGCTAAGGGCTTCGGGCGAAATCAAGTAATCGCCACAACGCGTCGGGTTTAAGAGGGAGTAGCCATTATGCGGTTGGCAGAGCTTGTTATGGCCGTCGTCATGGCTGTCTTCTCTCTTTACCTGATGTGGAAGAGTACCGAACTTCCCATCGGCTGGATCCAAGGCGAGGGTCCAGGCGGTGGGGCGTTTCCGTTCTGGCTGTCAGCAGGGATGCTGGCCTGTTGCCTGACCATAATCGTTAGATGGATGCGGCGCACGAGCCCGCTTTCCCAGTCAACCGAAACCTACATGGATGCCCACGCGCTCAGGATGTTCACCTTGGTGGCCGGTGCGCTGACGGTGATGATTGGGCTGATCCACGTTATTGGCGTCTACGGCTCGGTGCCTCTGTTCCTCATCTTCTATATGCGGGTCCTTGGTCGCCACCGTTGGTGGATAACGGGCACGCTAACCGTTTGTACGCCTATAGCGTTGTTCCTGTTTTTTGAAATCGCGCTAAAGAAGACCCTGCCACAGGGTTATACCGAGCCGCTGTTTTACCCGCTGTACGACATTTTCTATTAGGAGGCTCCCGGGCGGCCGATCGCGACCCTTCAATGGGTTCGGGAAACGGAATGGCGCTTTCGTGCCTCCACCCTAGGCCGGTGCTGGAGTACTGACCAAATATGGAAACTCTAAACCTGCTTCTCGACGGTTTCGCGATTGCTCTTCAGCCACTCAATCTGGGGCTGATCGTCGCCGGCGTCGTTGTCGGGCTGTTCATTGGCGCCATGCCGGGGCTGGGCTCGGTCAACGGCGTCGCGATCCTGCTTCCCATGACCTTCCTGGTGCCGCCGACGAGTGCGATCATTTTCCTCGCCGCGATCTACTACGGCGCAATGTACGGCGGCGCAATCAGCTCGATCATGCTGGGTATTCCCGGCGCCTCGACGGCGGTGGCGACGACCTTCGACGGACGGCCCATGGCGATGAAGGGGCAGGCGGACCGCGCCCTTGTGGCGGCGGCGGTGGCCTCGTTCGTCGGCGGCACCATCTCGGTGGTGTTGTTTACCCTGTTCGCGCCGCCCCTGGCGGATGTCGCGCTGGCCTTCGGACCGCCCGAGACATTCGCGCTGATGATGCTGGCGTTCGCCACCTTCGTTGGGCTTGGCGGCGACGACATTGCGAAAACATTTTTCTCGATTTTCATCGGTCTCGTGTTCAGCGCCGTGGGGTTGGATATCGTTAGCGGCGAGCCGCGCCTGATCTTCGGCGGTCTGACCGGGTTTTACCACGGCATCAATTTCCTGGTTCTGGCCATCGGCATTTATGGCATCGGCGAGATGCTGTGGACCGTGGAGGCCAGCCAGGGCGAGGTGATGCTCTCAAAGGCCACGGTCTCGTTCAAGAGGATTTTGGAAACTTTAAAGATCCTGCTTGCCAGCACCAAGACCATGATCATGGGATCGCTCCTCGGGTTTTTCGTCGGCATCCTTCCCGCCGCCGGGGCCACCCCGGGTTCCTTGATGGCCTATGGCATAGCCAAGAGCACAGCCAAGGATCCCGATAGCTACGGAAAGGGCAACATTGACGGCGTGGTGGCTCCGGAATCGGCCAACAATTCGGCCAGTACCGGCTCGATGCTGCCCATGCTGACGCTCGGCATTCCCGGGTCGCCGACCACCGCGATACTGCTTGGCGGCATGGTGATCTGGGGGCTCGAGCCGGGGCCGCTGGTGTTCGCCAATCATCCGGATTTCGTATGGGGCCTGATCGCCAGCCTGTACGCCGCCAATCTTTTCGCGGTGCTGATCAACATCGCGTTCATCCCGGCCTTCATCGCGGTGCTGAAGATGCCGTTCACCATCCTGGCGCCGATTATCTTCATCCTTTGCGTGGTCGGCGGCTATGTGCCGACACAGGACCTGCATGATGTCTGGCTGATGCTGATCTTCGGTTTGGTCGGCTATCTGATGCGCAAGCTCGATTACCCCCTGGCGCCGGCGGTGCTTGCCATCGTGCTCGGCCCGCTGGCCGAGCCGGCATTGCGGCAGTCGCTAATCGGATCGCATGGCGATATGAGTGTCTTCTTCGTGCGTCCGATTTCCGGCGCCATCATGGCCATTGCGATATTCCTGCTCCTGTTGCCGGTGTTCCAGGTTGTTCGCCGGAAAATGAAGGAAAAACAACAGACCGGATGAAATCGCGCCGGACCCGGGAGAGCGCGGCCGGCAAGAATTCCTTCAGAGTCGCGATAAAACAGTTTATTCAGGTCGGTATCGGTGGCATCTATGTTGCGCCGCAGCAACTAAATCAGTGACCCTGTGCAGAGCATTCGGGGTTAACAAACAAGTGTAATCGGACAGGTCAACAGGCTGAACGGATATGAATATTCACGAATATCAGGCCAAGTCATTGCTTGGCAAATTCGGCGTGGCGGTTCCGCGTGGCGCCGTTGCCTATACGGTTAAGGAAGCCGAGGACGCAGCGAAGGATCTCGGCGGCCCGGTCTGGGTCGTAAAAAGCCAGATCCATGCGGGTGGCCGCGGGGCTGGCCGCTTCAAGGGCGATGAGGGCGGCAAGGGTGGCGTTCGTGTCGTCAAGTCCGTCGAAGAGGTTCGCGAGAATGCCGACGAAATGCTCGGCGCGGTGCTGGTCACCAAACAGACCGGCCCGCAGGGCAAGGAGGTCAAGCGGCTTTATATCGAAGAAGGCTGCGATATCGCGCGCGAACTCTACCTCAGCCTGCTGGTGGACCGGGCGACCAGCCGCATCACCCTGATGGCCTCGACCGAGGGCGGCATGGAGATCGAGGAGGTCGCCGCGGAAACGCCGGAAAAAATCGTCACCGTGGATATCGATCCGGCGACCGGCTTCATGCCCTACCACGGCCGCCGGATCGCTTTCGCGCTTGGCCTCGAGGGCAAACAGGTCGGTTCCGCCGTCAAGTTCCTGTCGGCGATGTACAAGGCCTTCACCTCGCTGGACGCCAGCATGGTCGAGGTCAACCCGCTGGTCGTTACCGGCGCGGGCGAGATTATCGCGCTCGACGGCAAGATGAATTTCGACGACAACGCGCTCTACCGTCATCCCGATGTCGCCGATTTGCGCGACGAGGACGAGGAAGATCCTGCCGAACTGGAGGCCGGCAAACACGAGCTGAATTACATCAAGCTCGACGGCAATATCGGCTGCATGGTCAATGGCGCGGGCCTGGCCATGGCGACGATGGACATCATCAAACTGCATGGCGGCGAGCCGGCGAACTTCCTGGATGTCGGCGGTGGCGCCACCAAGGAACGTGTCTCCAAGGCTTTCAAAATCATCCTGTCGGATCCCAATGTCGAGGGCATCCTGGTCAATATTTTCGGCGGCATCATGCGCTGTGATGTGATCGCAGAAGGCGTCGTCGCCGCGGCCCGCGAGGTCAGCCTGCAAGTGCCGCTGGTGGTGCGGCTGGAAGGCACCAATGTGGATCTGGGCAAGAAGATACTGGCCGAGTCCGGCCTGCCGATCACCTCGGCCGATGATCTTGGCGATGCTGCGGCGAAGATCGTCAAAGCGGTAAAGGAGGCGAGCTGATGGCCGTACTGGTTGACAAGAATACGAAGGTTATCTGCCAGGGCTTTACCGGCTCGCAAGGCACATTTCATTCGGAACAGGCGATCGCCTACGGCACCCAAATGGTCGGCGGTGTGACGCCGGGCAAAGGCGGCAGCAGGCATCTCGACCTGCCGGTCTTCGACACGGTAGCGGGCGCGGTGAAGGAAACCGGCGCCAACGCCTCGGTTATCTATGTGCCGCCGCCGTTCGCCGCCGATGCAATCCTGGAAGCCATCGATGCCGAAATACCGCTGGCGGTTTGCATCACCGAGGGTATTCCGGTGCTTGACATGGTCAGGGTCAAGCGGGCGCTGGCGACATCCGGCACCCGGCTGGTCGGCCCCAACTGCCCCGGCGTCATCACGCCGGACGAATGCAAGATCGGAATCATGCCCGGTCATATCCATCGCCGCGGCAAGGTCGGGATCGTGTCGCGATCCGGCACCTTGACCTACGAAGCGGTCGCTCAGACCACGGCGGCGGGCCTCGGCCAGTCGACCTGTATCGGCATCGGCGGCGACCCGGTCAACGGCACCAACTTCATCGACTGCCTCGATGCCTTTCTGGGCGATCCGGAAACCGAGGGCATTATCATGATCGGCGAAATCGGCGGCACCGCCGAAGAAGAAGCCGCCGATTTCTACAAGGCCGCGAAAACCAAAAAA
>CAXMQC010000346.1:0-6206 GCA_964195285.1 Akkermansiaceae bacterium | reverse complement strand
CTGCTTATCAACAGCACTTGCCACTGTTCCACGAGGTTCCACTTCAGGTCGCCGGCGTCATGCGTCATGACGATTGTAACGGCGGCCCAGCCGGCCGCGCAGGCCAGCGGCACCGGGAACCGCAGCGGCGCGCTCAGCATGCCGGACGACAGGTTTCGGAAAGGCAATACGCCGGGAGAGTCGGTCATGGTAACCCCCACTTATCAACTCATTCAGCAGTTTCGCTGATCGCGCGTGGATATTCGGTTAAGATTGTGGCGAGCGCTGGGCGCCGGGAAGGTGCGATTTTGTGCATCGCCGCATTTCCTGTGGAAAACTTCTTCTCAAAGGCGTATATCGGGCATCCGCAACGCAATTGACTGATTTTGAAAGTATAAGGATAAGAAAATGGCCGCGAAATGGACGCCGCATAGCTGGAAGGACAAACCGGTCCGGCAGGTGCCCACATATCCGGACGCAAAGCGTTTGGCCGAGGTAGAAGAGTCGCTCGCCAAGCAGCCGCCGCTGGTTTTTGCAGGCGAGGCCCGGCGCCTCCGGGAAGATCTGGCCGATGTGGCCGGGGGCCGCGCCTTTTTGCTGCAGGGCGGCGACTGCGCCGAATCCTTTGCCGAGTTCGGGGCCAATACGATCCGCGACACCTTCAAGGTCTTGCTGCAGATGGCGGTCGTGCTGACCTATGCGGGCGGCTGCCCGGTGGTCAAGGTCGGCCGCATGGCGGGCCAGTTCGCCAAGCCGCGGTCGGCCGATACCGAAACGCAGGACGGCGTTGAGCTTGCCAGCTATCGCGGCGATATCGTCAACGGCATCGAATTCAACGAGGCCTCGCGCATCCCCGACCCGGCGCGCATGCTGCAGGCATACAACCAGGCCGCCTCGACCCTGAATTTGCTGCGCGCCTTCGCCCAGGGCGGATTGGCCGACCTGCACAAGGTGCATCAGTGGAACCTGGATTTCGTCGACGGCAGCCCCCAGGGCGAGCGTTACGAGGAACTGTCGAACCGCATCGCGGAATCGCTCGAATTCATGGAAGCTTGCGGCGTCACCGCCGAAAGCGTGCCGCAGATCCGCGAGACCAGCTTCTACACCAGCCACGAGGCCCTGCTGCTGGCCTATGAGGAGCCGTTGACCCGCCAGGACAGCCTGACCGGCGACTGGTATGACTGTTCGGCCCACATGCTGTGGATCGGCGAGCGTACCCGCGATCCGGACGGCGCCCATGTCGAATTCATGCGCGGTATCAACAACCCGATCGGCTGCAAGGTCGGTCCGACCGCCGACCCGGACGAGCTGATCCGCCTGATCGACATATTGAACCCTGCGAACGATCCGGGCCGACTGACGCTGGTTAGCCGCATGGGTCATGACCAGGTCCGCGATGCGTTGCCGGCGCTGGTGCGCAAGGTGGCGCGCGAGGGGCGTAACGTGGTGTGGTCCTGTGATCCGATGCATGGCAACACCATCAAGGCGACCAGCGGATACAAGACCCGGCCCTTCGATCGGGTACTGGGAGAGGTTCGCGGCTTCTTCGAGGTCCATCGCGAGGAAGGCACCTATGCCGGCGGCGTGCATTTCGAAATGACGGGCCAGGACGTGACCGAGTGTCTGGGCGGTGCCCAGGCAATCACAGACGAGGATCTGTCGGCACGCTATCACACCCATTGCGACCCGCGTCTCAATGCCAGTCAGGCCCTGGAACTGGCCTTCCTGATCGCCGATTCGCTGAAGGCACAGCGCGCCGGACGGCGGTCCCGGCTGGCGGCCGCCTCCTGACATCACCAAGGCTCCGTGAGGTAGAAAATGACTCCGAAGCTGGATTCGATCAGCAATTGGACCGACACCTATTTCAATCGCACGCGCGGCGTTGTCGAGAAATTCGGCGATTGCACTGTGACTTACGCCATCTTCATGCGCCGCCCGGTGGTTTCCGCCCCCAGGCTGGCCATCGAGTGGCTGGAGACGGTGTCGGGTGAGCGCGGCGCGGCGGTGGAAATCGATCTCCGCTACGAGGAAGGCCGCTGGGTCGGCGCCGGCGAGGCGCTGATATATGTGACCGGACCCCTGGCGTTGCTGGTCGATCTGGAAACCCTGATATTGCAGAAACTCGGCCCGGCCTGCGTTGCCGCCTATAATGCGGCTGCCATGTGCATGGATCTGCCGAAGGTCGCGTTCCTGGCCATGGATGCGCGCCATTGCGCCGGCGCCGAGATGGCGGAACTGATGGCCTATGCGGCTTCGGTCGGCTCGAAGCGGGCGAAACGCAAAGAAGGCGCCGTCGGCTTCATCGGCAACGCCACCGACGCCACGGCCCATTATTTCGGGCTGGACCGCGGCCTGGGCACCATGCCGCATGCGCTGATCGGCTATGCCGGATCGACGCTGCGCGCCGCCGAAATGTTCCATGAAACCTATCCGGACCAGGATCTCACGGTACTGGTCGATTATTTCGGCAGGGAAGTTTCCGACGCGCTGGAAGTCTGCGGGCGATTTCCGGAGCTTTCCGCCGCCGGCAAGATCGCGGTGCGCCTTGATACGCCGGGATCGCGCTTCTGCGAAGGGCTGGACCCGGCCGCTTCCTACGCCGCGCTGGAGCGCAATGTGCCGCGCGCGATCAGGGGTTATCGTACCGAGGAGGAGTTGCGCGACCTCGTCGGGCCCGGCGTTTCGGCAGCGGCCATCTGGCATATGCGCGAACGGCTGGATCAGGCGGGATTCGAGAATGTCCGGATCGTCGCGTCCAGTGGCTTCGGTCCGCATAAATGCAAAACCATGGCGATTGCCAACGCCCCGATCGATGTGGTCGGCACCGGCTCCTATCTGCCGGACCGCTGGTCGGAAACCTACGCCACCGCCGATATCGTTGAGTATAACGGCGAACAGCGCGTCAAGGTTGGCCGCGAATTCCTGCTGCGCCACCGCGACGGCGAAGCCGCGGAATAGCTATCGCCGCGAGATCGGGACCCGGATAAGGCTCTAACGCACCGTCAGGGCGCGATGCGTTTCAGGGGCGTGACATTGTGTGGCCGGTTCAGTTCCGCGAACAGGTCGACCAGCAGGTCGCAGGCGACGGTGCCGTAACGTTCCATTATACGCGGCCGGCTTATGTTGTTTTCAAGCTGCAGGCGCAAGGGTTTGAACAGGGCGTCCATCAGCATGTGGAATTCGGTTTCTCGAAAACTCCAGTCGCGCTCGACCGGATCTTCGCCCAACGGCATTTCGGTCGCGATCACACCGATCAGCCATGTCCGCCGGCGGTCGAATTCGGCGAAATGCTTGCTGATATGCACCAGCACATCGTTAACGATAACCTGGCTGGTGGGGTCGGTGTAGACGTCTTCCCAATCAAAATCATTACCGCGCGCGGTCTGGATGATTCGCACCAGTTCGCGGCATCGGTCTTGATACTGCTCCAGAAGTACCGGACCCAGCATTTGCTGCAGGGCCAACAGGAACCCGGGTAGAATACGCCGTGACAATCCCCGGCCCGGTGCCACGAATTCGTGTGCCGTGGGCAGAAGCGGCGCGAAAGGTTTTACCATAAGCCGTTCGAACGGCATGCGGCGGCTGCTTTCGCGACGGACCTCGTCGATCACGGCCAGGCATTCGTTCCAGCCGGTGCGGTAGAAATCGGTGATATCGGGATCGGCCCGCCTGTGAAATTCGTCCAGCGACGCCTGAACGCCAGCCGGATCCAGCTTGCCGCCGCAACTGACCGCCGCATCGCACAAATGATCGGCGACCCTTTCCAGCAGGATCTGGGCGAGGCTTTTCAATCTTGTCGGACCGGGACCGAGTTCCGGTCCATCGCTATCCATCATTCCCATCGGGCGATGCTAGCGTGGAAACGTAAACAATTTCGTAACGTTTTTTAGGTTCTTTTTTGGCTTCGGATAAGGGCTTGATCGTCCATCAATCCTCATCGAGCGCCTCAAGAAACACCAAAATCCGATTTATCGCGGGCCGGCTGAACTTGGCGGCGATCAAGGCGTCGCCATCGTCGGTTTCCAGCGCCGCCGCCAGGTTATCGTAGAGCGCCCGCATAATGGCGGTGAAGCCGTCGTTATCCAGGGCCGTTGGATGGCCCGATCCGTTTGTAGGCATCGGCATGGCATCGTTCACCAGGCCAATGAACCAGTCGCGCTGCTCCTCGAAGTTATCGAATTCCATGACCAGGGCGACCAGAATTTCGTCGACGATGGCGCGCGCCATCGGATGGGCGTAAACCTCGTCCCAGCTAAAGGCGTCGCCCAGCTTGTTGCGAATGCCTTGCACCATTTCCCGGCAGCGTTCCTGCTGGCGGCCGAACGCCACCGGACCGACAACATCCTCGAGCGCGGCCATAAACCCGGGAATGACCCGTCGCGAGATCGTCTCCGCTTCGCCATCCCGGCCACCGCCGATGGGCAAGAGATGCGCGAATGGCCAGACCATCAGCCGCTCGAACGGCGCCTTGCGGTCTTCCTTGCCGGACCCGGCGCCGTATAGGTCTTCGCATTCCTGCCAGGCCGCGCGGCAGATCGCACCCATGACCGAAAAATTCGGATCCTTCATGCTGGCCAGCGAAGCGCCGACGACATTACTGTCTAGCGTCCCACCCGCCGCTTCGGCGCGTTCCTGCAGGTCACGGGCCATGATTTCCAGTGCCCGATAGACAAATCCGCGCACGATCGTCGCGCCCGGATCGAGCTCCGTTTCGCGCTTTTCCTCACTCATGATGTCGTTCCCTCATGCAGGCACCTACAAAATCCGAAATCATTGTCGTCTCGAACGCCGGTCCTTGGTATCATATCAAGGATCGATGATAATGACTCATTTGACCGTATTTCGTTACCCGCTCGTCAGGCGCGGTTCGCGCCGTGGTGCTGTACACCACAAGCGGAACGCAACGCCGCGAGCGGGTAACGAAATACGGCCTTCGGTGGCGCGCGGTGGCCCTCCGGGTGCGTTGCGGTCCTTGCCCGATGCGGGATGCATCGCGCTGTGGGCCGCGCCTGCCCGGCGGGTCGCCGCGCGCCGTCAAATGGGTCATTATCGTCGATCCTTGATATGGGATATGCCGGGATAGGGTAATCGACCCCCTTATACAATAGCGAGCCTTGGTATTAGCCGGGACAGAGCATGACGGACAGCCTTAAAATTTTTCTTGCCCAACGGAACCCCACCGTTGGCGATATCACGGGAAACGTTGCGCTGATTCGCGACTCCCGCGCGGCAGCGGCGGCGACCGGCGCCGATCTGGTTGTCTATCCGGAACTGATTGTTTGCGGCTATCCGCCGGAGGATTTGGTCCTGAAACCGTTCTTTCAAGACCGCGTCGAGGCGGCGGTGCGTGACCTGGCGCGGGATACCGCGGATGGCGGGCCGGCCATGCTGGTTAGCGCGCCCTGGCGGCAGGAAGGCGAGCTGTACAGCGCCGTCATGCTGCTCGATGGCGGCGAGATCGCGGCGACCAGACTGAAATTCGATTTGCCGAATTACAGCGTGTTCGACGAGAAACGCGTTTTCAAGGCCGGCCCGTTGCCCGGACCCGTGTCGTTTCGCGATGTCCGGCTGGGCGTCATGATCTGCGAGGATATGTGGCAGCCGGACGTCACCGAATGTCTGGAAGAATCTGGCGCCGAAATACTCATCGTCGTGAACGGTTCGCCCTTCGAGAGCGATAAATCGGACTTGCGCGTCCAGCTCGCCACGCAACGCGTGACCGAGTCAGGCTTACCGCTGGTCTATGTCAACCAGATCGGCGGACAGGACGAGCTGGTCTTCGAAGGTGCCTCCTTCGTGATGAATGCGGACCGGACCTTCGCGGCCTGGATGCCGGCCTTCTGCGAGGCCGGCCAGATGACAGAATGGACCAGGGGGGGCGAGGGCTGGTCCTGCACCCAGGGAGAACGCAGCCTGCCGCCGGAGGACGAAGAAGCGATGTATCGGGCCATGGCGCTGGGTCTGGCCGATTACGTGCGCAAGAATGGATTCCCCGGTGTCATCATCGGCTTGTCCGGCGGCATCGATTCGGCGCTGACGGCGGCCGTCGCGGTGGATGCGCTGGGGCCCGACAAGGTGCGCTGCGTGATGATGCCCTCGCCCTATACCAGCGCCGAAAGCCTCGAGGATGCGGCCGCCTGCGCGGATGCGTTGGACGTGCAGCTGGACGAAGTAGGCATCGAACCAGAGATGAACGCGTTCGACGCGATGCTGAAGCCGGTCTTCGG
>CAXMQC010000345.1:0-7256 GCA_964195285.1 Akkermansiaceae bacterium | reverse complement strand
GGCTCGTAAAGGCATCGAGGAGCTTGCCGTAATCCAGAGGGCTGCACTGGGGATTTAATTTTACGGATCAGGCGGTGCGCCGCTAAGCCGGCAAGCGCGCGGCGGTTTCCGACAGCCGCTGCTCGATGGCATCCCATATCTTGCCCTCGATCGATACGTTATCGTAACGATCGATCTCCTGGATGCCGGTTGGCGAGGTCACGTTGATTTCGGTCAGCCAGTCGCCGATCACGTCGATACCGACGAAGATCAGTCCCCTTTCCACCAGCGTCGGCCCGATCGCATCGCAAATGTCGCGCTCGCGGCTGGTCAGGGTCGATCGCGCCGGCTCGCCGCCGGCATGCATGTTGGAGCGCGCTTCGCCGGGCGGTGGAATGCGGTTGATCGCGCCGACCGGCTCGCCATTCACCAGGATGATGCGTTTGTCGCCCTTGCGCACCGCCGGCAGATATTTCTGCACGATCAGCGGTTCGCGATAAAGTACGGTGAACAGTTCCAGAAGCGCGCTGAGATTTTCGTCTTCCGGCGACACATGGAACACCCCGACACCGCCATTGCCGAACAACGGTTTGACAATAATGTCCTTGTGGGCACGGCGGAAATCCAGGACTTCCTCACGGCTGCTGGTGATCACGGTCGGTGGCATCAATTCGCGAAAATGGGTCCCGAACAGCTTTTCCGGCGCATTGCGCACCGACACTGGGTCGTTAACCACCAAGGTCGACGGATGGATGTGCTCCAACAGGTGGGTGGCGGTGATATAGGCCATATCGAAGGGCGGGTCCTGGCGCATCAGCACGACATCCATTGTCGCCAGATCGAGCCTTTCAAACGCCCCGAGGGTAAAATGATTGCCCTTCTCGCGACGCACCTCAAGCGACTGGGCGCGGGCATACAGGCGACTGTCCTCGAAGGTCAGCGCGTGCGGCAGATAGTAGTACAAGGCGTGGCCGCGACGCTGCGCCTCCAGCGCCAGCACGAAGCTGCTGTCGCCATCGATATCGATCGATTCGATGGCATCCATTTGAATGGCGACGGCAAGGCTCATGGACTCCTCCAGGAGAAAAACTGCGAGCCGGCGGTGGCTCCAGCGGTGTAAATCAGGCTTCCTGTCCCCGAAGTTTTTGCAACAGCAGCGCGGCGTCATGCCTTGGTCCATCCAGCGTTTCGCGCTGGATATATTCCTCCAGGGCCGCTACCGCCCCGTCGACCCGGCCAAGTTGCGCCGCCAGCAGCGCCTTTTCGCGCCACAAATGCTTATCCTGGGGCGCAATGTACAGCATTGTCTCCAATGTCGCGGCGGCCGTCATATTGTCGCCGCGTTGCGTCTGACGCAGCTTGATATTGTTTTGCAGCCGCACCAGGACCTCGCGGTCGCTGGCGGCTTCATAGTGCTCGGGCTGAAGCTCGGCCTCGTCGTCGCCCTGTGCGCGCAACAACGCGCGAAGGTCGGTGGCACCCTTCGGTGCGCCCTTTTCATACGGGTCGAGGATGGCGCGCTGACCCCGATGATCCATGCGCAAGAGGAAGTGGCCGGGGAAGCGCAGGCCGGCAATGTCCCAACCCTGCGCCCGCGCCGCGTGGATCATCAGGATACCGAGCGCCACCGGCAGGCCGCGCCTACGGTCGATTACCCTGATCAGATTGGCATTCTGAAGGTCGTCGTAGGTGCGGCGGTCCCCTTCATAGCCGTAAGCGCCAAAAATTGCGTCGTTGAGCGCGGCGACCCTGTCGTCCAGCGATTCCATTCCGCTGGCGCCCTTCGCAACGTCATCGGCTATTAGGTTCAAGTGGTCGCGGTATCGGCTAAGCGACACACCCGGCCGGTCGAGCGACGCGAGCAAAAGCGCGGTCTCGGCGATGTCGATCTCCTGATCCGGGATCTCGCCGGTCCGGCGTAGCAATGTCTGGATTTTTTTCTTTCCAGCCAAGTTTCAACCTTCTGCGCCGGCCTTCGGCTGCTTGACCCTTACATAGGGAATAACGCCGCGCACGTAGTCGATATCGCGCGCATAAGCGACGACCCGGTCAAGCTCGGCCTGGCTTTGCGCAATCCCGATCAAATAAACTTTCTGGTTCACCGTATCTATGGTGTAGTTGACGCTGCTGATTTTCTTGTCGAACAATATCTTGCTACGCAGTTTGGTGGTGATCCAAGTGTCGCGGGAGGCGTCGCTCAACGTGCTCTTGTCCTTGACCTCGATTTCGTTGATCACCTCCTTTACGCCATCCGGCTGCCAGGCGATGCGCGCGGCATCCAGGCGATTCTGCGGTTCCGGAACCAGGCCGGTAAGCAGCACCTTTCCTTCGGCCACGGAAATATCGATCTGCTGGAAAATGTCGGTGCTGAACTCCAGCAGCCTCTTGTCGATGCTGGCGTGAATCTTCGAGTCTGACAGGGCTTCGCTGACGGGCCTGTCCTGCGCCACGACGGTGGCGCCCACCGCCGCGCCGCCGATCACAACTGGCACGCAGCCGCCGAGAAGCGGAGTCGCGGCCGCCAAAAGGGCCAAAACCAGGATCGGGATCGGGTTGATTGTTCGGTTTAACATTCGTCCAACTCGCAATGCATCGGTTACCAGGAAACTTCGCCCCGCGACTGTAGCCACTGCGCGTCCGCTCGCCAAGCATCAACCACGTGTTTCGGCAACCGCCGCGGCGCCACAAGCATTACATCGAATCGCAGATCGAGCGACGCCAGGTCGGGCCGCCCGGACACAACCCAGCCGGCGGCCCGAATCAGCCGTTGTTTCTGGCGGTCGGTTATCGATTCGGCCGCGTCGGCCAGGTCGTCGCGCGCCTTGACCTCGATAACCGCCAACGTGCGGCCACGCCGCGCGAGAATGTCGATCTCGCCGACCGGCGTGCGAAGCCGCCGCGACAAGATTCGATATCCGCGCAGTTTCAAGACGATCGCGCACAGCGTCTCGGCCCCCCAGCCGCGCCGCCATGCCCGTTGCCGTTCTTCGCGGCTCACGTCGGGGGCTCACTCTTTTTGGTCTTCGCCAATTCCAAGGCCCTGGCATAAACCTTTCGCCGCGGTTGGCCGCTGGCCTCGCTGACCGCCGCCGCCGCGTCGCGCAGGCTCATGTCACCGAGAGCGTCGCGCAACATCCGGTCGATATCCACCTCGGGCGGCTGCCGGGCCGGCGGCGCGACGACAATCACGACCTCGCCCCTTGGCGCGCCGGCCGCGGCGTAATGCGCGGCAAGCTCGTCCAGTTGGCCGCGCCGGACTTCTTCGTGCAGTTTGGTCAGCTCCCGTGCGACCACTGCCTGTCGCAAGCCCAGTACATCGCTCAGGTCGGCTAGGCTATCCGCCAACCGCCGCGCCGATTCGAAAAACACCAGGCTGGCCTGAATCGGCGCGACCTCCTGAAGCGATTGCCGCCGCGCGGCCCGACGGGCCGGCAAAAAGCCGGCAAAAAGGAACCGGTCGGTTGGCAGGCCCGCCGAAACCAGCGCCGCGAGGCTGGCCGAGGCACCAGGAACGGCATAGACGGCAATGTTTTCCTGCACCGCGTCGCGCACCAATTTATAGCCGGGGTCGGAGACCATAGGGGTTCCTGCGTCGCTGATCAGGGCGATTCTTTCACCCGCGCGCAGGCGGGCCACTAATTTCGGGCGAATTCTTTCTGCATTATGTTCATGATATGGAAAGATTTTTGCCGCAGTAATGTCATACGCGCGAAGTAGCTTTTGCGTAACTCTGGTGTCCTCGCAGGCAAGAACGTCCGCCGAGGCAAGGATATCCAAGGCTCGCAGGGTGATGTCGCGAATATTGCCGATAGGCGTTGCAACGATGTAAAGTCCCGGCAATAGTTTACTTTTTGGTCTTTGGCCGCTAGGTTGAGACTGTGTTTTTTCATTAACAATTACACTGGCGGAGTCGCCATTACATGCTGTCCTGTCTTTGTCGCTTTTATTCGACACGATTCGCCCTCGTCGCCGCGATTGGCTTTGCGTTAGTCTTTACTGGTTGTAGCTCCGACGGGCCGGAAGTAGCAACCAGTGAACCGGTGGACCTGTCCGCGCAACGTAACACGCTGCGTAAACCCAGCCCGCCCTGGCCGGCCGCGCCAAGCTTACCGCCGCTCGCGGATCTCGAACTCGAGATCACGCCGAAGGGGCGCGCAACCTTCAGGCCCGGTGAAAAAGGCGCGCCATCGGCTCATGGCGTTCCCGTCGCCATCCTGCTGCCGCTTACCGGATCGCGCGGAGAGCTGGGCAAGGCGATGCTTGACGCCGCGCAGCTGGCGGTTTTTGAAGTCGCCGGCCAGAACTTCGTGCTGTTGCCCTACGACACCAAGGGCACGCCGGAAGGCGCCGAGGAAGCGGCGGCCCGCGCGATGGCCAGAGGCGCCAAGCTGGTCTTGGGCCCGCTGCTGGCCGACTCGGTGGCGAAGGTTTCGCCACAGACACGGATTTCCGACATCAATGTCGTTTCGTTCTCGAATTCCAAGCGTGTCGCCGGCAATGGCGTTTATGTCCTTGGTTTCGCGCCTGACCAGCAGGTCGACGCGGTGGTTGATTACGCGATCGGCCAGGGGCTGAACAGCTATGGCGTGGCGGCGCCGTCCAACGGCTACGGCGAGGTCGTGGTCGACGCCCTGTATCAGGCGGCCGAACGGCGCGGCGCGGTGGTCACCCGGACCAGCTACTACGATCCGAGCGCGACCGATTTCTCCGAACAGGTTCGGGCCTTGACCGATTACGATCAGCGCCGCGAAGCCCTGCTGCAGCAGATGGCCGAGCTGGAAGGCCGCGAGGACGAGGTTTCCAAGCAGGCACTGGTCAAACTCGAAACATTGGATACGGTCGGCGAGGCGCCATTCGAAACAGTGGTGTTGCCGGATGCGGGCCAGAATCTTCGCACCCTGGCCGCGTTGCTCAATTTCTACGACGTCGAGCAGCCCGCGGTGCGAATCCTGGGCCTGCGCGCCTGGGACGAGACGCCTGAAATCGCGTCCGAGCAGGCCGTGCAGGGTGCGTGGTTTGCGGCACCGCCGTTCAAAGAACGCCAAAAATTCGGACTGCGGTTCAAGGCCGCGTTCGGTTATTCGCCGCCACGCCTGGCCTCGCTGGCCTATGATGCGACGGCAATGGCCGCGGTGCTGGCGCAATCGCCGTCGGCGACCGACTTCTCCGCCACCGCATTGACCGATTCGAACGGGTTCAAGGGTATCGACGGTATCTTCCGGCTGCGCGCCGACGGTATCGTGGAACGTGCCTATGCGATCCACGAGGTCACGCCGGAGGGCTTCCGCATTATCCAGCCGGCGGAAGACAGCTTCCAGCTGCCGATCAACTAAACGGGTTAAGCTATTTCAGCAAATGGGCGAGCAGTGCATTCAGGCGCTGCCGCCCATTTTCCGTTGCGCGCAGACCGGCCTCGTCCAGTTCGAGGAGATTTTCGGCGATCAGGTCGCCCAGCCGCCTTGCATCCAGGGCGGCCTCGAGGGTTTCGCCGGTTTGCGCCACAAAGCGCGCCCGGTCGATGCCCTCGGTCAGGCGCAACCCCATCATCAGGATTTCCGCGATCCGCTGGCCGGGCTCGACCGGCAGGCTCGCGCCGCCGCCGTGGCCGTCTGCCGCGACCAGCTCAAGCCAGCGTTCCGGCGCGCGGTGGCGGCGAAAGGCGGTGGTTTGCCCGTTGGCCGAAATCCGGCCATGCGCGCCGGGCCCGATACCCGCATAGTTGCCATACCGCCAGTAGGCCAGGTTGTGGCGCGATTCGGCGCCGGGCCGCGCATGATTGGAAATCTCGTAGGCCGGCAACCCGGCCTCGCCCAAAATTTCCTGTGTTAATTCAAAGAGATCGGCGGCGCTGTCCTGGCCGGGAACAACAAGCTCGCCGCGCTGATGCAGGGTATGGAACGCGGTGCCGGGCTCGATGGTGAGCTGGTAGAGCGACAGATGGTCGCCGGCCTCGGCCAGGGCGCGGCCGAGCTCGTCGCGCCAGGCCGCCAGCGTCTGGTCGGGCCGGGCATAGATCAGATCGAAGGAGTAGCAGTCGAACAGTTTCGCGGCAGCCCGCACCGCCCGCAAGGCGCCGGCCGCGTCATGCTGGCGGCCCAGCGCGCGCAGCGACCCGTCGTCCAGCGCCTGGACCCCCAGCGACACCCGGTTGACCCCGGCGGCGCGGAAATCGGCCAGCTTCGCCGCCTCGACCGAGGTCGGGTTGGCCTCCAGGGTAATCTCGGCATCCGCCGCCAGGCCCCAGCAATCGGCGATTTCCGCGATCACCGCCGCGGCCGTGGCGGGTTCCATCAGCGATGGCGTGCCGCCGCCGAAGAAGATACTGGTCGCGGGCCCGGCGGCCGGCGCCTCGAGGCGCGCGGCGTGGTCGATTTCGCGGACCAGCGCGGCGCGCCACTGGGCGTGGTCGACCGACTCGCGAACATGGCTGTTGAAATCGCAATAGGGGCATTTCGACAGGCAGAACGGCCAATGGACATAAACCGCGAAGCCGGGCCCGGTCACGCCGCGCCCCCCTCGAAACAGGCGGCGACGAGGTGGGTGAAGGCGGCGGCGCGGTGGCTGATCGCATGTTTGTCGCCCGGTTCCATCTCGGCGAACACCATATCGTAGCCTTGCGGTTGGAATATCGGGTCGTAGCCGAAGCCCTGCGTGCCGCGCGGCGGCCAGACCAGGGTACCGTCGACCCGGGCCTCGAAGGTCTCCGCATGCCCGTCGGGCCAGGCCAGCGCCAGCAGGCAGACAAAATGCGCCGTCCGGTCGGCCGCGCCGCCGAGCTCGCGGTTCACCCGCGCCATCGCGACGCCGAAATCGCGGCCCTTGCCGCCTTCCGCCCAGCGCGCCGAATAGATCCCCGGCGCATCGCCCAGCGCATGCACCGCCAGGCCCGAATCGTCGGCCAGCGAGGGCAGGCCGGAGCCGGCCGCGGCGGCCTGCGCCTTCAAGAGCGCGTTGGCGACAAAGCTCGCGCCGGTCTCTTCCGGTTCGGGCAGGCCAAGCGCTGCGGCCGAGACCACCGCGACGCCGAAATATTTCAACAGATCGGCGATCTCGTCGATTTTGCCCTGGTTGTGGCTGGCGATGACCAGTTTTTCCTCGGTGAACTTTCGTGCCATGGCCGCATATATGACGCGAACCGGGTCCTGGTGGAAGAGGCTTTCGGGTGGAACCGGGCGATAACCGGTCGTTGGAGCGTTTCAAGGTTGATTGACTCCGGCCTGCTCCTCGAAGGCCGGCCGAGTGGCACATCCTTCGACAAGCTCAGGATGAGGTCTATT
>CAXMQC010000344.1:0-5086 GCA_964195285.1 Akkermansiaceae bacterium | reverse complement strand
GCATTCGGTGCACCGTGCTAGGTTAGCGATATGAGCGACCGGACCGTCCATAGGACGAAGATCGAGGGCAGCGGCAAGCCGGTCCTGGACGACAGCCCGGCCTTGCTGTTTCCCTGGTGGAGCTTCACCAAAACCGTACTTGCCGCCTGTGCGCTGCGGCTGGTCGCGCGAGGTTGTTTGACGCTCGACGACAGTTTGCCCGGGCGGCCCTACACGCTTCGCCAGTTACTGCAACACCGGGCCGGGGTCCGCGACTATGGCCGGCTCGCCGCTTACCACAAGGCCGTTGAGGCGGGCGAGTATCCCTGGTCGGTGGACGAATTACTGGAACGGGTCCGGCGGCGACGGCCTCGACTTCGCGCCGGGCACCGGCTGGGCCTATTCCAATGTCGGTTATCTTGTCGTGCGCCAGTTCATCGAGGCGGCGGTGGACGATGAACTCGGCGCGGCGCTGCAGAGCCTCGCCTTTGGCCCGCTCGATCTTTGCCCGGCGGGACTGGCGTTGGAATCCGGCGATCTCGATGGCACGGCTTGGGGCAACCGGGACCGGTATCATCCGGGATGGGTCTATCATGGCTTTCTGATCGGCACCGCACTGGACGCCGCGCGCTTTCTGGATGGGCTGATGTCGGGTCGGCTGCTGCGCCCGGATCTCCTTGAGGTCATGAAAAACAGCCATCCGCTGGGCGGCGCCACTGCCGGGCGCCCCTGGGAGACGACCGGTTACGGGCTTGAGCTGATGAGTGGCCGCATGTCGATGGCTGGTCCGGCGACCGGTCATTCGGGTGGTGGACCGACCGGCGTGAGCGCGGTCTATCACTTCGTCGAATGCGATCCGCCTTGTACCGTCGCCGCATTCGCCCGGGGCACGGACGAAGGCGTCGCCGAAAATGCCGTGGCCCGCCTGGGCGCCCAAACCTGAAACCACGCATGGCCAGGAACGGGCTTTCCGGAGAGCCGAGGACTCCTTCGGTCTTCCACGCGGGTGCAGTTTAAACTAACATTGCACCGCACCCCGGGGTCACCGGGGGGATTACCGGACCAAGCAGAGGAGGAACCCATGGCAGTCGCGCGCGTTACCAAAATCACCGCGTCCTCGAGCAGCGGCTTCGACGCCGCCGTCAAAGAGGGCGTCGAGCGGGCGAGCCAAACCGTCCGCGGCATAACCGGGATTCATGTCATCGAGCAGAAGGCCAAGGTCGAGGGTGGCAAGATCACCGAGTTCCGGGTCACGATGGAAGCCACCTTCGTCCTCGAAGACTGAGACCGGACGACGCGCCGCCGCACGGCGGGCATGTGCGGGCTCGCCTACCTCGACAGGCCGGGCGGTAGATACCGCCGCTTGGCCAGGCCGGGGGGAACGTCGTGGCCCTTCGCGAGCCCGGGCGGCAATTGATCCTGCCTGGCAAGACCGGGCGGCAGGCTGTCCCGCTTCCCGAGCCCGGGCGGCAGGCCGTAAAAGATGCCGTCGGACAGTACCCCGTCATCGTGGTCGCGAACCCACACCGTTACAGTGTCGCGCCGGTCGGCGCAGGCCGTGCGGCCGTTGGTTTTGCCGATGCATCCCTTGCGCCGGGTGATCCGGATGTCGGTCCGGCCGTGACGGCCCTGATCGGTCTTCTGCGCCGTTGCGTGCCCGCGCAGCCAGGGCGCCCCCTTGCCCTTGCCATTGGATCCCGCCGACGCGGGCGCCGCCAAGACCATGGCGGCGGTGGCGGCGGCAACGGCGAGCAGCATGGCGCCGTATGCGGTTTTCGTAGCCATATCAGCTTCCCCCGAACAGCATTTACGAAAGAGTCATTATAAAACAATGCGCTATCGAATGCAATCGAAGGTTGGGCAGCTTTAGGGGATTCCGGGCTTCGCCAAGGCACCGCGAAGCGCCACGGGGCGGATCGACAAATCGCCGCACGCCTGGCATGTGCGGGCCAGCCCCGGGGGCAGTGCGCATGGACGATTCGCCCGATGCGGGAGTTATTTCGCCTCACCCGGAATAAGTAGACCGTGCATACGTTGTGTTTAGTACGTGCAAGGCGAATCGATGCCTGAACAGCCCGTAATTTTTTTATGAATTGCAGGCCTTTCAGGGATGAGGCCCCGGTCGACCAGCTTCCATCGCCATTGCGACACTATTCGGGAGGAGTTCGATGCCAGCAAGATCCTCGATCCAGAACACCAGCGCCGCGTTCCGGTCCCGGCCGGCCGCGAAACAGCCGGCCAAAAAATGGTCGGCGCGGCGGACCTTTCTGGTCGTCGTCATAACCAGCGCCGTCTTTTGGTCCCTGATCCTGTACTTCATGTATTTCCTCGTCCGCCGGATGTTCTAGGGCCGGCCCGCTGCACGGATGCGGGCGGCGTAGCGGGACGGGTCAGCGCAGGCTGGAAAGATTGACGATCAGGAGGTCGTTTTTTTTGCGAATGGCAGTGGCGATCTTATTGGCGGCGGCCTGTTCCACGTCGTCGCATTCATTGCAGGTATCGACGGCCCGGTGCTGGCCTTCCAGCACGCCCCTGATAATTGCCGCTTCGATCACCTTGGCGACCTCGTCGGCCTGATCGCCGGACAAGGTTCCTTCCAGTCGCCCCATAGCGTCATCGACAAGGGCTTGCAGTTTTTCCATGAGCCTCTTTCCATTTCACCCGAAGCCCCACCGGGGGCTTCCACCTTGGCCGATAGTAGCCAGTTTTATCCGCCATTGGAAACTATTCGCCGCCGCGGCCGTCCAGCGTCCAATTTCCGGCGAATGGCATCGCTTGTCGCCCCCGGCAACGCGTGCTATCGAGCGCGCATGACCTGGGAATTTTGACATGTCCGCCGCCGATCGCGATCTCGACGCCCTGGCGCAGCGATATCTTCGGGAAAGCCCCGGGGTGATGGCGGTTCTCGAAGCCGTCCGGGAGACGCGCCTGCCCGACTGGCGGCTGTTCTCCGGCGCGGTCTATCAGACCCTGTGGAATGGCCTTGCCGGCCGGCCGGCGGACCATGGCATTCGGGATTACGATATCGCCTATTTCGACACTGATTTGTCGCGCAATGCCGAAGCCCACCATCAGGCGAAGCTGTTGGCGCATGTCCCCGATCCGATGCGCGGGCGCATCGAGGCCATCAACCAGGCCCGCGTCCATCTCTGGTTCGCGAAGAAATTCGGGCGACCCTACGCGGCCCTGACCGATACCGACGGCGCACTTCGGCGATCGCTGTTCACGGCCCATGCGGTCGGCGTCCGCTTAGAGCCCGACGATTCGCTGGCGATCGCGGCGCCCTACGGGCTGGACGATATATTCGATAGGGTGCTGCGGCCGAATCCCGAACTGCCGGTGATCGGCGCCCATGCCGAGAAAGCACGGCAGGCGCTGGAGCGCTGGCCGGAGCTGGTGGTATTATAACCTCTTCTCACCTGCGTGAACCCGGCACCGGCCCTCTCCCCCGTCAGGGCGCCACCGCGCGGGCGAGATAATCGATCGCCGCCTGGACGCCGCCCTTGCCATGCGGGATGTCGAGCGCCGCCAGGGCGGTCTCTGTGACGGCCAGGCTGCCCAGCACCATGGGTGCGTTGACATGGCCCATATGGGCGATGCGGAAGGCCATGCCGTCCAAGTCGCCGATGCCGATGCCCAGCACGACGCCGCATTTTTCGCGGCAGTATTCCAGGAGCCGGGCCGGATCATGGCCGTCCTGCATCAGGATGGCGGTCACCGAGGGCGCGCGTTCGGCCGGCTCGGTGATGTTGAACTCCAGTACGCCGGTCTCGGCCCAGACGGCGACGGCGGCCTGCACCGCGCCCGCGAGCAGGCGGTGGCGGGTGAAGATGGCCTCGAGACCCTCGTCGAACAGCATGTCGAGTGACTGGCGCAGGCCGAACAGCATATGCACCGGCGGCGTGCCGCAATATTTCTCGTAATGCTGTTCGCCGTGGCGCGCCGTCCAGTCCCAGTAACGGATGCGCAGGCCGGCCTCGCCATGCAGGGCGAGCGCCTTCGCGCCGGCGGCGACGAAGCTGAGGCCCGGCGGCATCATCAAGCCCTTTTGCGAACAGGTGACGGCGACATCGACACCCCATTCGTCCATCTCGAATTCCATGGTCGCCAGCGAGGCGATGGCGTCGACCATCAACAGCGCATCGTGGCCGGCGGCGTCGATCGCCCGGCGCAACGCCGGGATGTCGTTAACCACGCCCGACGAGGTATCGACCTGGACCACGAGGATGGCCTTGACGCGGCCGTCGCGGTCGGCGCGCAAATACGCCTCCAGCGCGGCCGGGTCGACGGCGCGTCGCTGGTCGCCGCTGATCGTCTCGACGGCAGCGCCCATCATCTCGGCCATCTCGCCCCAGCCGGCGGCGAAACGGCCGCTTTCCAGCACCAGCACCGTGTCGCCCGCCGACAGAACATTGGCCAGTGCCGCCTCCCAGGCGCCGTGACCATTGCCGATATAGATGTAGGTGCGGCCCTTGGTGCGGAAGACGCGGCGCAGATCAGCGAGACAGCTGTCGGTGATGCCGATCAACTCGCCGCCATAGATATCGACGGCCGGGCGATGCATGGCGGCCAGCACTTCGTCGGGCACCGTGGTCGGCCCCGGGATGGACAGGAATTGGCGGCCGTGTCGGACGGTCATGCGGCGGGTGCTCCATAATGTTTGAGCGGCGTCGATATCACAGAATTGCCGCCTATGGCAGGGGGATCGTGGGGAAATCGGCCGTTGCCGAGTGAGCGCACGAATATTTGACGCGATCCCAGCGATTTCCTGTCGTATAGCGGCGCGATTGGCGATATCGTTCGGGCGTTTAAATATTAATTGGCAGGGCACAACGCCCGCCGGGTAACGGGAGGAAACCGACATGGACAACAAACCAATCCGCAAGACTGCCCGCGACTTCGACCAGGAACTTCTGAATCTGTACGACAAATTCGCCCATGGGCTGATCGAGCGGCGGGAGTTTCTCGACCGCGCCGCGAAATTCGCGGTCGGCGGGGTCACCGCGGCGGGGCTGTTGCACAGCCTGTCGCCGAAATATGCGCTGGCCAAACAGGTCGACGAGATGGACCCGCGCATCAAGGGTGAGTTCATCGAGTATGACTCGCC
>CAXMQC010000343.1:0-4541 GCA_964195285.1 Akkermansiaceae bacterium | reverse complement strand
GTCCCGTTTCTTCGGCTTCGTCGGCTTGGCGCGGCCGCGGCGCGGCTTGTCGGCCCGCTGGGGCCTGGTGGGGCCGGCCGCCGGGGCTGGCGCCGGTGCGGGGAATTGCAGGATTTTCTCGTCGTCGGGGCCCGATACCGCGTTGACCACCGCCGCGCTGACCAGTGGCGAGCGCACGGCCGGGTCGAAGGCCGCCGCCCCACCATGGCGATAGCGCGTAAGGCTCGACGGACGCCGGCGATAGATCCAGAGATCGGACATTAAAACTTTCCTGCGGAAACAGAATTATTGGTTGCCTCGACATATGAGGCCGCCATCGCCTTTCGTCCACATAAAAACACAAAAAATTTGCGATCCCCTTAACGGACACTTGCGGTTCGCGGCCGGATCGGCGAATTTCGACCTCCGCCGCGCCCTGCCCCAACGATTGGACAAATATCCGTGGAGAGTGTTTTCGACGCCATCCTGCCGATTTTCGGTATTCTCGCGATCGGCTATTTGGCGGCCCGTTTCGGCTTCATGGAGGATGCCGCCATCGACGGGCTGTCGAAATTCGTCTTCAATTTCGCGGTGCCGGTGCTGCTGTTTCGCAAGATCGCGCAGGCCGGCCTGCCGGCCGATATGCCGTGGGCGTTGCCGATCGCCTTTTACGCCGGGGCTATCGCCATCTTCCTGTTCGCGGCTATCCTGGGCGGCAGCTTGTTCCGGCGCAACAGCGCCGAAGCGGTTTCCTACGGCGCGGTCGCCTGCTGGGGCAATACGATACTGATGGGGATTCCGATCGTGCTGGCGACTTACGGCGACAGCGCCTCGCTGCCGTTGTTCATCCTCATCGGTGTCCATACGCTGATCATGGCCCCGGTCCTGTCGCTGGGTTACGCCTTTGCCGGCGGCAAGGGTCGCGGGCTCGGCAGCGCGCTGGGTGACGTCGCCGGCGATCTGGTGCGTAATCCGATTCTGATCGGCATGGTTGCCGGGCTGCTGTATGGCCGTTACGCGCCACCGCTGCCCCTGGTGGTCGACGAAACCACGCGGCTGCTGGGCGAGGCATCGATGCCGGCGGCGTTGTTCGCCGTGGGCGGCACCTTGGCGCGCTACAGCATCGGCGGGCAAGTGCCCCACGCGCTGGGCCTTTCGTTCATCAAACTTATTCTGCTGCCGCTGGTTGTCTGGGTTCTGGCCGACCGGCTGCTTGGCCTGCCCGTGTTGTGGGTGCAGGTAGCCGTGGTGCTGGCCGCGCTGCCCAGCGGTGTCACCGCCTTCCTGTTCGCCGGCCGCTACGAGGCGGCGAAAAACACTGTTACCACGACCATCGTCCTGTCGAGTTTCCTGGGCCTCGTAACGCTACCGGGCGCGATCTGGCTCCTCGGGCTGTGAAATGTTCCCACGGTTGTTGATTAATCATGATTGCGAGCTTATGGTCCCGCGGTCATGAACGATCGACGCAACATAGTCCTCGGGGCGCGAATTAGCCTCCCGGTCCTCCTGGAGGGCCGGGCATCGCCAATTCCTGCTGACCCCCGAACCTATGAGGTTGCGTCCCATGTTTCGAGAACCGACTGAGCGCGCATTCGCGCCACGTACCACCAAGCCCACCGCCTGTTTTTCCGTTTCCGCCGAGGCCGAGCCCGGCGTTATGCCGCGCGTGCTTGAACTGTTCGCCAAGCGCGGCCTGGTGCCCAGCCTGTGGCACAGCAAGGTCGCGCCGACCGGCGAATTGACCATCGACCTGCAGATGGCCGGTATGGAAACCGCGCTCGCGCTCCAGATCGCCAAGTCCCTGCGCCAGATCTGGGGCGTTTCCAGCGTATTGACCGCCGAGAAGGGTTGAGCCGTGGTGAATGGGGGCGTCGGCCCCGAAATAATGCTTGCGCAGTTCGTGTCAGAACCTAAGTCTCTTCGGGAAGAGGGACCGATGGAAGACGACCGCGAAAAAGCCATACGCGAAACGAACGACTGGATCGCCGGCCAGGCGCTCGGCGATGTCGATATCGAGCCGCTATTCGTCGGCGTCTGCGAGCGCCTGGCGGCGGCCGGGATCGCCGTCAAGCGCGCCCATCTGGCGGTGCCGACGTTGCACCCCCTGGTCGCCGCGGTCAGCGTGCGATGGCTGTCGGGCGCGGCCACCGAGCAGACGAGCTACCCGCGACAATCCGGGCCCAACCCCGAATGGGAGCGAAGCCCGTTCAGCCGGCTCGAGGCGCGCGACCTCACCGAGCTGCGCTTCCCGCTGGAAGACGAGGATGGCGAATGGCACGATTTCCCGCTGCTTGTCGAGTTGCGCGAGACGGGGCTTACCGACTATCTGTGCTTCCTCACTGTATTCGGCAGCAGTCCCGAGGCGCGGCGACGGCGCGACGGCATGATGACGAGCTGGGCGACCGACCGGCCGGGCGGGTTCACCGAGGACGACAAGGCGGCCCTGCGGCGCGTCCAGGCGCGCCTTGGCGTGGCCGTCAAAATCGCCAATCGTGAAGCCACCGCGCTCAACGTCCTGACTGCCTATCTGGGCGCCAAGGCGGGGCGCCGGGTGCTGGACGGGCAGATCCAGCGCGGCGACGGGGATTCGCTGCATGCGGTCATCTGGTTCAGCGATTTGCGCGGCTCGACGCCGCTGGCCGAAGCGCTCTCGGGACCGGATTTCCTTGCCCTGCTCAACGGCTATTTCGAATGCACCGCGGGCGCGGTCCTCGACCATGGCGGCGAGGTGCTGCGCTATATCGGCGACGCCGTCCTGGCCATCTTCCAGGTCGAGGGGCCCGGCGGCGATGTGCGCGCCGCCCGCATGGCGATGGCCGCGGCCCAGGACGCCGAGACACGCCTGGCGCGGCTCAACCGGTCGCGCGCGAATGGCGGCGAAGACGCGATAGAATTCGGCCTCGCGCTGCATGTCGGCGAGGTCATGTTCGGCAATGTCGGCGTGCCCGAACGCATCGATTTCACGGTCATCGGGCCGGCGGTCAACGAGGTGGCGCGGCTCGAGGGGCTGACCAAGGATCTGGGCCGCCGTATCGTCGTCTCGAACGCGTTTTCCCGTCTCCTGCCATTGGATTGGGAGGCCCTGGGCGAAACAAGCCTGCGCGGTGTCGGCTCCGGCCATCTGGTCTATGCGCCGCCGGCCGTAGAAAAGGTGTGAATAATATCAGGGACCGTGGCGCGCCTGATCCGGCGCCATGTCAACAGGTGCCGGAATATTGCTTGTCGCCACATGGCGGCTCAAGCAAGTCGGTCCAGCAGCGCCCTCGCTTCCTTGAGGTCCGCGGTTTCGAAACCTTCGGTGAACCAGTCATAGACCGGCTGAAGAACCTCGCGCGCCGTCGCGCCGTCGCCCTGATCAGCCGATAATCGCGCAAGGCCGGTAGCGGCCCGCAATTCAAGCGATTTGGCGCCTTGCCGGCGGGCGACCTCGATGGCCCGCTGGAACGACGCGGCCGCGTCCTCGCTCTTCGCACCTGCCAGATGGATCTCTCCCTCGATGCGGTAAAGCTCCGCTAGAGTCCAGCGTTCACTCGTTGCTTCGATGAGGTCCAATGCCGCGTGGACGACATCGCTTGCTTTTGAGCTCCGGCCCAGGCGCAGGTATTCCTTGGCCTGTTCAGCCATGAAGAGCGGCAACCAGAGCTGGCAACCACTCGCCAAATACTCATCGAACGCCGCCTGCAGGCGGCCCATGGCGCCTTTGTCACCCCTTCGGCTTTTCAACAATTCATCAAAAAATGCCCCAAAGGTGAGCCAAAAGGACATGCCATGTTCGGTCGCGACGCTCAGGCTCTCGTCATTTATCGCCTTGAGCAGATCGTCATCGTGGCACCACATGGCCAGCAGGGCGTGATGCAGGGCTGCATAACAAATCGTGTTGGAATGCTGCAGGTTTCGAGCGGTATCGGTTGCCTGCGCCGCAACATCGAGCGCCTGGTCGGCATACCCCGCCATCCACAGACCGAGCAGCTGGTAGCACTTGATCTGAACCCCCGGTTCCTGCGCGAAGCGGCTTGCAAAATCCGGGTTCTGGTCTTGTTGGTATAGACCGAACGATACCTCCAGATGGTCGAGGGCCTCGGCCGGCCGTCCAAGCGAGATGAGCGTCGCCGCCCTCATGCGGTGGGCGATCAAACGGGGAATAGCCGCACCCCGACGATCCGCTTCATCAACGAATTTTGTCGTTAACGCCAGACCGGCCTCGTGCTGGGCACGAAGGTATGGGCCAATCCAGCTTCCATAATAGATTGCCATGCGCAGTTCCATGTTCTCGGTGGCATCGATCATCGCCGCCGCGCGCGCGAATATCTGATTCGCCGCCTCCGAAACATAGCCGTGTTTTGGCATCATGATCTGGGCAAGCTGAACCAATATTTCCAGTTCACGTTCACGCCAGGCCTCGGGATCGTCCAACTGGGCGATCAGGTCCAGGGCAAAATTAAGTTGATTGGCCGCCTCCTCGTAGGCCGGCAGCGCCATGTTCGCGGTGCCGGCTCGCTTCCACACATCGATCGCCTTTTCCTTCACGCCGGCTTCTGTCGCATGGTGCGCAATCAGTTCAG
>CAXMQC010000342.1:0-9185 GCA_964195285.1 Akkermansiaceae bacterium | reverse complement strand
GGCCGAATCTGCGCTGCTTGGCGGCCGAATAGACGACTATGTCTGGAAAGGTTCATGGGCAAAATTGGCCCCTCGAACAAAATGGCGACCCCAACGGGATTCGAACCCGTGTTGCCGGCGTGAAAGGCCGGTGTCCTAGGCCTCTAGACGATGGGGTCGCAGAGGCGCTTCATGTACTGCCCCTTTGGCCCGAGGTCAAGGCCCCGGGCGCCTGTCAATTTAGAATAATTTTTCCTCGTAGCGCAGCGCGTCATTCACCAGCACCGCCTTGATGGCGCTGTCGCCGTGCTTGTCGACGGCGATCAGCATTGTGACCTCCTCGCCCTCGGCCGGGCGCTCAAGTGCCATGCCCTCGCCCTCGGGCACGAAATAGTTCTCGATGCCATAGCGGATATTGATGCCGTTACCGCTCGAGCCACCGCCCCATTGTACCTCGCCACGGATTACCACCGAGTTCGGGCCGTGCGCCGGCATTTCGCGGTGCACCGAGACCGGCTCCCAGAACTTCTCGCCCTGGCGCAGGATTACATAGACCCGATCATGCCGCTCGAATTCACTGTCGCCTTCAAGCTCGGCGTAGTCCAGCCTGCTGATCGCATAATTCAGCCGCACGTAGTCGCCGCGGAACAGCGAGCGCGGATCGATCGGTTCGGTCTCCAGAAGCACTGGCGTGCCGGTGGTCAGGGTGCGGTACTTCATCCCCACCATGCCCGCCAGTCCCGCGGTCTGCAGCACGACGACGAGGGCGAGCAGGCCAATCCGGGTTCTCTTCGTCATGACGCACCTCCCGCTGTCTCGGCGCCCAGTCGCCGGCGCTGGCGTTCCAGGATGTAGACGCCGGCGATCAGCACCGCGCCGCCGCCCATGACGAACAGCGACCGGCTCATCAGGGTCCAGAAGCCCATGAAATAGACCGCGATCATGCCGGCCCCGTAGGCGGCGAAGGCGCAGTAGACCTGGAACCGTTCGCCGCTTCGGTAGCCCTGGACCACCATCCAGATCAGCAGCCCAAAAATGATCCCGTTGATCGCCACATACATGAAGACGGCGTCGCCGTAGCGCCCGGGCAGAAATGGATTGACCAGAATTATCGCGGCGGCCAGCCCGGTCAGGGCGATCCCGGCCATGTCGCGCTTGCCGGGCCGGGCGGCATGGCGGCGGAAACGGTCGGCGGCCAGGGCCAGGGCGGCGAGGCCGAAGATCGCGATGAAGGCCATCATGCCGGCACTGGCGACACCGGCGCGGCGCCACTGTTCGGCATCGAATGCGTTGAGGTTCCAGCCGTACCAGGGCAGGCCATGCACGCCGACATAGATGAAGAAATGGGCCGCGAACAGCACGCCGATCAGCGAGGTTCGGCGCACCACGGTGGCAAGCCCGGCAAGGCGCGGGATATCCTGCATCGCGGTACCCGCCAGATACAGGGCCGCGCCCATCAAAACATATATATGCAGCAGCCAGAATTCTTCGCCCCGTTGACCGTACGGCCAGTCCACGATGGCCATGAAGCACCAGGCGCCGAGCGCCACCAGCACGGCGCAGGTCGCCCATTTCCAGCCCCGGTAGAGGGCCGGCGCCGCAAACAGCGCCCATACGCCCAGGAAGGGCCAATGCAACTGGCGGCCGAATTCGAAAATTTCCATGCCGCTCCAGAGCGTCGCCAGGGCGATCCCGGCGACCGCAACGGGTTGTGACGGCACCGCCCAGACCAGCACCAGCGCGCCCAGCGCCCACATCAGCACGCCATTGGGGTAATGCGCGTCGATATGATAGATCTGGGCGATCAGATGGATATTGGCGCCGAACAGGATGATGCCCAGCAACAGCATGGCCTGAGCGATCACACGGCTGGACCGCGCCGATCCGGAAAGGCCGCGCCCGGCGATCGCGTAGGCGATCCACATCGAACCGAACAGCACGGCCAGCTTGACGATCTTTGGTATCGCATCCCAATTGGCGGCGAAGAACAGGATGATGCCGGCGCCCAGGGTCAATGCGCCGATCACCGCCAGGGCCACAGGAACGACCTGGGTGCCCTGGGCCGCGCGCGCCTCGGCGGCGCCGATGATCGCGGCCTCGCCGGACGGCGTGACCCAACCCTTATCAATCCAATCCGGCATCTCGTTGCGCAGCCGGCCGACAAACGCGCGGTCCCACATGGTTCGCTTCCCCTGTAATGTTGCCGCCACAGCCTGCGGCACGGCGCCTGCAATGCAAACGGCTTTGCCTTTCCGTCTGTTAGCGGCAATGATCGAACGCCAGCGGGCCAGTATGCGCGCGCTGGTATTGACGAAAGGTTACGCCGCACGCCTTGCGAACCGACAACGGGAACCGGAGTATTTCGCCATGATTCGCCGTCTCTATGTCGCATTTTCGCCCACTCCTCTTCTGCTTTTCGCCCTGATGCTTGCCTACATTGGACGGCTGGAAGGATGGGGCGCCTGGGCCGCGGGTCCGATGATTCTCCCCGTCGTCGTCTATAGTGCCGCATATGGCGTTTACGGTATCTGGCTGACGGCAAGGGCGGAATCGCCGCGATGGCGCACTCTGCTGGTGACGTCGGCGGTCCTCGCCGGTTCGGTCGCCATCTGGCTACTCGTGCAGGGGCTGGTTCACAGTTTTTAACCGTTCCCTGCAGGCGCCCCGTCCTTTCGCCGAATTATTGAACGGCTGGCGGCAAGGAACGGCAAATGGGCTGGCATGGACGTATTTTCAGGGCGATAGCCGGGGTGCTGCGGTCGGAGACCGGACTGGCGCTATCGCTAGCCCGCGTCTCGGCGCATCGCGGGACCATCGTTGCGGTGCTGCGCGGCGGCGTGGCCGGCATCGTCCTGCTGCTGATCAGCGCCGGCGAAACCGGGCCGGAACAGGACCTCCATTGCCTGGCCCTCAACATTTACTTCGAGGCCCGGGGCGAACCCGAGGAAGGGCGGCGCGCCGTTGCCCATGTGGTGCTGAACCGCGCGGCGGACTGGCGTTGGCCGAGCACGCCTTGCGCCGTCATCGCCCAGGGTTGGCCCGAGGCCGGCCGGCGCTGCCAGTTCAGCTGGTATTGCGACGGCCGGTCCGATCTCCCCGGCGGCGGCGCCCCCTGGCGCGACGCCGCGCGCCTGGCCGACATGGTCTATTGGGGCCGCTCGCAGGATCCCACGAAAGGCGCGTTCTGGTATCACGCCGACTATGTGAAGCCGGGATGGAGCAAAAAACTTCTGCGTGGCCCCAAAATCGGCCGCCACATCTTCTACCGCGACCCGGCAAGGAAGGTCTTGTGACGGCGGCGAAATCGATGCAAATACAACGGTATATTGGCGGTTACGCTTCATTCGGTACCGCGATGCCGCAACGACTAAACCAATTTCATACAGCATTTCTTCACCTTTGCCCGGCAGGTTGGGGATCATGCGAATACCCGGCCTGTATCATCTTGTCCTGCTGTTGCGCCGCTCGTCCGAAACGGAATACGAGCGGGTCATGCTGCTGCACCGCTTGCGCAGCCGCCGGGGACGGATATTCACCGGGATATTGGTCGTAATATTGGCAATGGGGTCGGCAGGAATGGCCCAAATGAACGTCAAACACGATCTGGATTGCCTGTCGCTCACCGTCTATTTCGAGGCGCGGGGCGAGTCCCGCAAAGGCCAGGCCGCGGTCGCCCATGTGGTGATGAACCGCATCGCCGACGATCGCTTCCCCGGCAGAGCCTGCGCCGTCGTGCGACAAGGGGGCGCCGAAGTCGAAAACTGCCAGTTCAGCTGGTGGTGCGACCGGCGCAGCGACCGCCCAAGGCACGCCGCCCACTGGCAGTTGGCCCGCGATATCGCCCGCACCGTCTATTGGGGCCTGGGCGACGACCCGACCGCCGGTGCGCTGTGGTACCACGCGACCCGCGTCAAGCCGATCTGGCGGCTGAAACTGGGCCGCGGCTCGACCATCGGGCGGCACATTTTCTACCGCGACAAGCGAAAGAAAGCAGCGGCTTAGCGTATTCCCCACCTGCGTGGAGTCGGCACCGGCCTTCTCCCTGCTATATGTGTCTTCGGCTCACGCCGAAGCGGCACCGGCCCGCTCCCCCACCCGGCCACCCACGGCATCGTATGATATGGGTGGCCGGGGGCGAGGCCGGTGCAGACTCCACGCAGGTGGGAAAGTTTGGTCGGGTGGGGGAGCGGGCCGGCGCCGATCAAACTTGTAATGCCCTAACGCGCCGGCGCGGCGTCGTCGATGATCATTTGCACCGACTCGCGGCCTTGCCAGCGGTCGATACGGATCTGGCCGGCGATATGGACCGGCAGGCCGGCGGATTGCAGCAACAGTTGGCCCAAGGGGCGGTCGGCGCAGCGGAACGCGATGGCTTTCAGGCGGCCGCCATCCTCGCCGGTCAGGATGCAGCGCACATGGTCGTTGCCGACGACATCGGCCTTGACGATGCGCGCGGCGGATATGGCGAAGCGCGGTTCCCGATTGCCGGCGCCGAAGGGCGCAAGCTTCTGCAAGACCCCGGCCAGCTCCACGGTCGCCCCACGCGGCTGCAATACGCCATCCAGCCCCAGCTCGGCGACCGGCCCGCCATCGCCGGTCTGGGCCACGATGCGCCCGGCCAGGAACTCACGGAAGGCGTCCTGTCGGTCTGCCGCGACGGTAAAACCCGCCGCCATCGCATGGCCGCCGCCACTGATCAGGAGCCCTTCCTGGCGCGCCGCGATTACCGCCGTGCCGAGATCGACGCCGGCTACCGAACGGCCGGAACCCTTGCCGACGCCGTCCGCCATGGCGACCACGCAAGCCGGACGGTTGAATCGCTCCTTCAGACGCCCGGCGACGATGCCGATGACGCCGGGATGCCAGCCCTCCGACACCGCGTAAACCAAACCGTCATGCATGGTGGCGTCTTCCACCTGGGCGATTGCCTGCTCCAGGCAGGCGGCCTCGATAACCTTGCGTTCGGTGTTGTAGGCGTCCAACTGCTGGGCCAGCGGCAGGGCCGTGGCGTAATCCGGCGCGGTCAACAGCGCGGTGCCCAGCCCGGCCTCGCCGACGCGCCCGCCGGCATTGACGCGTGGTCCCAATAGGAAACCCGCGTGCCAGGCCTCCGGCGCCTCGTTCATGCGCGATATGTCGGCCAGCGCAACGATGCCCTGATTGCCCCGTTGCGCCATTACCTTCATTCCCTGGGCGACCAGTGCGCGGTTGACGCCGGTCAGCGGCACCACGTCACAGACCGTGCCCAACGCAACGAGGTCCAGCCACTGGCGCAAATCCGGCGCCGCGCGGTCTGCGTACCAGCCGGCCTCCCGCAGTACCCGATTCACCGCGACGGCCAGCAGGAAGGCGACGCCGACGGCGGCCATCTGGCCATGCGGGCTGTCATCGTCCAGCCGATTGGGATTCACCACCGCCAGCGCGCGGGGCAGGCGCGGTTCGGCCACATGATGGTCGACGACGATAACGTCCAGCCCGCCCTCGGCCGCTTCCTCCAGCGCCTCGAAGGCGGTGATGCCGCAATCCACCGTAATTGCCAGCGCCGCGCCGCGCTGCTTCAGCGACAAGAGGGCAGGGGCATTCGGCCCGTATCCTTCCTTCATGCGGTCGGGAATATAGGTCATGACACGGCCGCCCGCGGCCTCGAAGAAACGCTGTAGCAGCGCCGTGGAGGTCGCGCCGTCCACATCGTAATCGCCGAAGATGGCGACGGTTTCGCCGGCCTGGATGACGGCGGCAATGCGTTCGGCCGCCCGGTCCATGTCCTTCAGATGCGATGGATCAGGCAGCAGGTCGCGCAATGTCGGGTCGAGCCAGACAGCCGCGTCGTCCAGCTGCACGCCGCGCGCGGCCATGATGCGGCCGACGATTTCCGGCAGGCCGTAACGCTGGGCCAGCGCCAGTCCGGTTCTGATATCGCCTTCGCGCGAATACCAGCGTCGGCCGGCGGCCGAGCGCTCGACCCCGAGAACAGTTGCGGCGTTCTCAGACATCCATTGGCGGGAAGCCGGACTTGCGGGTGAAGTCATGCTCGGTCTTGATGGTGCGTACCGTGCCGGTCTTCGATCGCATAATGATCGATTCCGTCGTGGCGCCGGTGGCATGACGCCGCACACCGCGCAGCATGGCGCCGTCGGTGACGCCGGTGGCCGCGAACATCACGTCGCCGGCCGCCAGTTCCCGGGTGGAATATTTGCGGGCCAGGTCGGTGATGCCGCAACGGTCGGCGCGGGCGCGTTCGTCATCATTGCGGAACACCAGGCGCGCCTGGATCTGGCCGCCGATGCAGCGTAAGGCCGCCGCCGCCAGCACGCCTTCGGGCGCGCCGCCACTGCCGTAATAGATATCCACGCCGCTTTCCGGGTTCGACGTCGCCATCACGCCCGCCACGTCGCCGTCGGAAATCAGCATCACGCGCGCACCAGCCTCGCGGGTCTGTTCGATCAGGTCGGCATGGCGCGGCCGGTCGAGGATGCAGGCGACGAGATCCGAGATTTTCTTGCCGGACGCTTTCGACAGGCTGTTCAGATTATCGGCAACCGTGCCGTCGAGGTCGACAACGTCGTCCGGCAAGCCACCGCCGACAGCGATCTTATCCATATAAACATCCGGCGAGTACAGGAAATTGCCGGCATCCGCCATGGCGACCACGGCCAGCGCGTTCGATCCGCCTTTGGCGGTAATCGTCGTGCCCTCCAGGGGGTCCAGCGCGATGTCGATCTTCGGGCCGCTGCCCTTGCCGACCTCCTCGCCGATAAAAAGCATCGGCGCTTCGTCGCGCTCGCCTTCGCCAATCACAACCTTGCCCTCGATGTTCAGGCTGTTCAGCGCATTGCGCATGGCATCCACGGCGGCCTGGTCGGCGGCCTTCTCGTCGCCGCGGCCCATCCATCGCGATGCCGCCAGCGCGGCAGCCTCGGTTACGCGGACCACCTCCAGCGCCAGGTTTCGGTCCATGTTGCTGTAATCTTCGCCCATCTCGTCCTCCAGACGGTAATTCAAAAACAAATATTCTAACCGCGTTCGATGCGGATCATATGCGGCGGCTCGCGCACTGCCTCGATGGCCTCGATCGCCGCCATGGCGGTCTGCATCGACGCCTCGCTCGTCTCATGGGTGGTCAGCACCACCTGTACCACGCCACCGGGCGCGCGGCTGCGCTGCAGCACCGATTCGAACGATATCTCGGCGTCGCGCAACGTTGCGGCAATGTCGGCAAAGACACCCGGCTTGTCGATCACCATCAGGCGCACGTAGTAGGGCCCGGTATGACGGTCCATGGGCAGCGACGGGATGGCGTCCAGCGACACGGCCGGCACGCCAAAGGTCGGTGCGTGACGCCCGCAGGCGATATCCACCAGATCGGCGACCACGGCCGAGGCCGTCGGCCCGGCGCCGGCGCCGCGCCCTTCCAGCACCGTCGTGCCGACGAAATCACCCTCGGTGACGACGCCATTGAACACGCCTTCCACCGCGGCGATCGGCGCATCGGCCGGCACCATCGCCGGGTGGACGCGCTGGTGGATGCCGTCTTGGTTCATCTCGGCGATACCCAACAGCTTGATGCGGTAGCCCAGCTCCTCGGCATATTCGATATCCATGGCGGCGATCTTCGAGATGCCCTCGGTATAGACGCCGGCGAAATCGACCCTCGACCCGAAGGCAACGGCGGACAACAGGGCCAGCTTGTGGGCCGCGTCCACGCCGTCGATATCGAAGGCCGGGTCGGCCTCGGCATAGCCCAACTTCTGTGCCTCCACTAGCACGTCGGCGAAATCGCGACCGGTATCGCGCATGGTTGTCAGAATATAGTTGCAGGTGCCGTTCAGGATCCCGTGCAGTCGGGAGATCCTGTTGCCGGCCAGCCCTTCGCGCAGCGACCGGATAACCGGGATGCCGCCGGCGACCGCCGCTTCGAATGTCAGGGAAACGCCCGCGGCCTCGGCTTTCGTCGCCAGATCGGTGCCGTGATGGGCCAGTAGCGCCTTGTTGGCGGTGACCACATGCCGGCCGGCCGAAAAGGCGGCTTCGCATACGGCCTTTGCGGCGCCGTCGCTGCCGCCGATCAATTCCACCACGACATCGGCGTCCGCCTCGCGCGCCATCCCGACCGCGTCGTCGAACCATCGGTAGCCGGAAATGTCCACGCCTCGGTCGAGGTTGCGATTGCGCGCCGAAACCGCGGTGACCTGCAGTGCCTTGCCGGCCCGCAGGCTCAGCAGTTCAGCCTGCTCACCCAGCAATTTCAAGGTACCCGCGCCGACCGTTCCCAGGCCGGCGACGGCAATTTTCATCGGGTCGGTCATCCGTTTGCGGCCTTTCCCGGTTCCGGCGCCTGACCGCCATAAAGGGCGGCATCCTTCATGAATGACTTGATATTGCGCA
The DNA here is from genome assembly GCA_964195285.1 of Akkermansiaceae bacterium. GTDB lineage: Bacteria > Pseudomonadota > Alphaproteobacteria > UBA8366 > JADFVY01 > JADFVY01. Next base: position 821 of record CAXMQC010000342.1, on the reverse strand, counting down.
CCGCCTGACGGATGCGATGGGTATTCTCCACCAGTCCGATGCGCACATGCTCGTCGCCATATTCGCCGAAACCGAGCCCCGGCGCCACCGCAACCTTGGCCTCGCGCAGCAGCAACTTGGAAAATTCCAGCGAACCCATATGGGCGAAGGCTGGCGGTATCGGCGCCCAGGCGAACATGGTTGCGGTCGGGCTGGGTACGGTCCAGCCGGCCGCCGCAAGGCCGTCGATCAATACGTCGCGGCGTTCCTTGTAAAGCGACCGGATATCGTCAACGCAATCCTGCGGGCCGTTCAGCGCGGCGGTGGCCGCGACCTGGACCGGTGTGAAGGCGCCGTAGTCCAGATAGGACTTGATGCGCGCCAGGGCTGCGATCAGGCGCTTGTTGCCGGCGGCGAAACCGATGCGCCAGCCCGGCATGGAATAGGTTTTGGAGAGCGAGGAAAACTCCACCGCGATCTCGCGCGCTTCGGGGATTTGCAGAATTGAAGGCGGCGGATTGCCGTCGTAGTAGATTTCCGCATAGGCAATATCCGACAGGATATAGATCTCGTGCGTTCGGCAGAATCCGACCACTTCGGCATAAAAATCCAGCCCAACAGTCTGGGCCGTCGGGTTTGACGGAAAATTCAGCACCAGCGCGACCGGCTTGGGGATCGAATGATGCACCGCGCGTTCCAATGCGGCCATGAAATCGGCCCGGTGCCCGGATGTCGAAACATCGGCGGGTAGTGATCGAATCGCGGCGCCGGCGATGATGAAGCCGAAATGATGGATCGGGTAGCTGGGGTTGGGCACCAGCACAACATCGCCGGGGCTGGTG
>CAXMQC010000341.1:0-11261 GCA_964195285.1 Akkermansiaceae bacterium | reverse complement strand
CCGGGGTCCAAACCAGGTGTCAGCCAACGCGCGCTACCTGGCGTTTTGCAGGCTATGGCAGGGAACAGTCTTGCCTGCTCGGGACCTACCCGTTCGATATTGTAGCGCCGGCAGTCGGCCTTGCCGGATACCGATATATTTCCGGTCAGGCGGATTCTGAACATGGCGCCAACGGCGGAACTGCGCCATTCAACCGTGTTTTGGTAACTCCCGGCGTCCAGCGCACCCTGGACAGCCCAGTTCAATCCGCCACGCGCGGCGGGCGGCCATCCCTTGCCGCCGGGACGGACGGTGACCAGGTCGACCGAAATTTCCTGTTCAGTCCCGTGGATCAGGTCGACCCGGCGAACATAGTGACCAATTTCCGGGACATAATACCAGGTCCGTTTCTTCCAGGTTCCGGGATGGGGCTTGGAGCGCTGGCATTCGATGGCTACCGCGTCGAACTGCCCGGCCACTGATTTCACCGGAGACACGCCACGGGTCGCGCAACGCCAGTTGCCGGACCATGCTTTCGGCGCATCGGCCGAACTGCCGCCGCCCTTGGATCCAACGGAAAAGACGATTTCTTCGGTTGCCGCGGGTGGCCATTTTCCGCCGGCGGCAGGTTGCACCCGATTTTCACCCCTATTGGCGCCGCTCTTCCAGGAAATGGGTGGCAGAATGAAATTTCGGTAAGCGGTATAAACACTGCCGTCGGCGGACTTCCACAGCGTTCGCTCGGGGCCGACGCGCACTACCGTCTCGATCCGGCCGTCCGAATATACATAGGTGTCGTCGACCTCATAGGATGGGCCGGTGGCGTTGACCGGTTTTACGGTGGCACTGGGTTTATTGGTCGCATGTTCCGGGGAGGTGACCTGCCCCGACTGGGTCTGCCTCTTCGTGAGCCGCTTATCCAGGCGCGCCGACATGGCGGGAGTCAACTTACCGTCTACCGCTAGATCCGCATCGACTTGATAATGTTTGATTGCAAGACTGGTTTTTCTGCCCAGCACACCGTCAACCGGCCCGGGATCGTAACCCAACGCGGTAAGTTGCCGTTGCGCCTTGGCGATATCGGCTGCCTTGGGAGGCTGCATTCTCGCCAGCTCATGCTGGATTTCCGCGGCGCTGGCGCCTTGCGGCCCTTGATCGCCGCCTTGCGGCTGGCTTTCGCATCCCGCCAGCGCCAACAACAAAAGGGAAGCGCACAGGAAGCCCTTCAATCCTATTGTCGGCTTGGGTTTTTTTGCACCCGCTGCTCGCATATTCATCATGAAACCGTTCATCAATGTGTTGTCGCGCCGACAACGCGCTCCCTTGGAAAAGTGACGGTTACCTTCGTGCCCACGCCAGGCGAGCTCTCAAGCGCAACAGAACCGTCATGGAGTTCAACCAGGTTGCGCGTCAGCGGCAGGCCCAGTCCGGTGCCCTCGAACTGGCGAGAAAGCGAACTGTCGACCTGCGTAAAGGGCTCGAACACGCTGTCGATGGACTCTTCCGCAATGCCGATGCCGGTATCCTCGATGGCGAGCACCAGTTGGCCGGCCTCGTCGACCCCGACATTGATCTGGACATGACCTTCCGGCTCGGTGAATTTAATCGCGTTCGACAGCAGGTTCAGCAGAATCTGTTTGATGGCCTGGCGATCGCCCTGCAACTCGGGCAAGTCGTTGGGCACGTTGCAATTCACCTTTACGTCGCCGGCCTCGGCCAGTTCCAAAACCAACCGCAGGGTTTCGGTTATTCCGTCCCCCAAATTGACCTCTTGTTCGGTCAGTCCGAACCGTCCTGACTCGACCTTTGACAGATCAAGGATGTTGTTGATCAGCCCAAGCAAGTGAGTGCCGCTCTTGCGGATGTCGCCAACATACCCTTTGTATTTTTTATTCTTTACCGGACCGAACATTTCTTGCGACATCATTTCCGAGAACCCGATGATGGCGTTCAGCGGTGTGCGCAGCTCGTGGCTGACCATGGCCAGGAATTCCGATTTTGCACGGTTGGCTACTTCCGCCTGGTCTTTGGCACGGCGCATTTCCATCTCGGCCCGCTGGCGTTCGAGAATTTCGTTATGCAGCGATATATTGGCATCCGACAACGCCACCGTGCGTTCCGTGACCGTCTGTTCAATAACCCGCGCGCGATTTTGGGTGGCAGCCAGGTAATAGGCCGTAAACAGCGTCAAGAGCAATCCGAACGAGCCGACCCAGTAGGGCAAAATACTGGATTCGAAGCTGTACTTCGTGGCGACCGGTTTTACGACAACGGTCAGGGCCATATCGCCAATCGAAAAGGTATGCCTGTTGAATAGTCCGTCGGCAATTTCGGCGGGGCTCAGTGGTTCCGTCTGCTCGGTACGCATTCCCGATGGGCGGAACAACAGAAGATCCGAATCCACGGATTCATTTCGGCGATAGACGTAGATATCCAGCCAGGCCGGTGTCGTCAGTTCATTAACAACAGATTCGACAATCGTGTCGAGCTGCAGCGCCCCGGCGACGAACCCCATCAGGCGCTGTCTTCTTGGGGCCCCAATATCGGCGCTTTCGGTGGAATCGTATACCGGGCGGATAATCTGGAATTCTGTTGGCACCGGCGCTGAACTGCTCCGCCACATCCGGGTGACCACGACAGGATGGCCGCCCTCGCCGGCGGATTCGAGAACGGTCCTGAATTCCTCAAAGGAATAGAGGTCCATGCCCAGAAACTCCCGGTCCACATCGAACGGCACGGCATAATATACCGGAAAATAGAAATCCCGTGGCCCCGCGTCGACGAGTTCCCCGGTCCCGCCCTGTTCACGAATTTGGAATCCGATCAAGCCGTCGTCATGCGCCCTCTTCTCGAATATTACCCGGCTATCGGCAACAACAAGTGGAATCCAGGCCAGTGATTGGAGCCCTTCGTAGCGCTCCAGCCGTTCCTCGGCGTAATCGTCAAATTGCCACCGGTCCATTGGCGCTGGACCTTCGAACTGATGCGCAACGTCGAGGATATATGTTTCGTAACGCTGTACTGAATTTACGACAGTCTGAACATAATGCGCCGCCTGCCTTTCGAATTCCTGTTGTTCGCCTGACAGGAAATACTGTTGCGCCGTCAAAAACCCGGTCGCCGACAAGGCGGTGCCGAGAACAAGCACGATGGATGCGGCAAAATGCTCCCGGACAATATTGATCGGGACGCGCTTGTGCGAACCCGCGGGGCTGGCTTCGGCATTTGCCGCCAGACCCTTCGCCGGTCTTTCAAACAGCCGGCCAAGCATGGCCGGTACGGACTTTAGTAATACGCCGTAATAATTTAGTAACTTAAGCAAAATGACAGCAATCCATGTAATTGAAATCGCAAATAATTGCTCACTTTCACAAAGTATTGTTATCAACTTTTATTGTTAAATTCATTGTATTCTGTAATTTATAAACTTTATTTCGATCATATTGTTTGGCTAGTCATTCGACAAATCGTCCGTCGCAATGTTCTCAAGAGACAGCCGATAATCGCGAAACAAGAACATCGGCTGGCATAAACAACCCTTTATCCGGACCCGGGATCTTCCATAGACCGGCTGTATCCGTCTCACCGCGCCCACCGCGCTCGGGCAGGGTGATTTCGCCTGTCGGGGGCTCAGCCATGCCCATCCTGGTGTCAATTTCCCGCAGAAGGGCAGCCCGCAGCGCCGGCGAGGCCTTGCCGTCCATCGGCAAATCGGCCGCGGCCTGAAATCGCTGGATAGCCGCTTTCGTGTGCTGCCCCATGATGCCGTCCGCCGGACCAGGGTCGTACCCCAGTTTGGTCAGCATTTTCTGGATATCGGCAATTTTCGGGGAAACCGCCCTACCGGCGGGGGGCATATTGCGGGGCCGGGGCTCGGCGACCGGGTTATTGATCGCGGCATCCGGCAGCGGCATGACGGCCTCCTGCGCCGGCGCGCGCGCAAGGCCTGCTGTCTCGAGCAGGCTGTCGCAAGCGGCCAGAAGGGGCAGCATGGCGATCAAGCAAACAGAGGGCCAAAAAATACGCCCATGAGGTAGATACCCTGTTTTCCCGTCGCGCCCAGGCACAGAATGGGCCATCGCAATATTCATTCATTGTGAAATTCGTTGCGGCAAATATCGTCGAAACAGGTTAAAATATTGTGATTTTTTGGCGAAACTACTGTCTCTGATATGTCTCAAATGCATGATAAGTCGCGGAAATTCCATGGACCCGGATTTCCCGTCGTCGCGCCGCTATAGCGCGTCAATCGCCGAGAATCGTTTCGATCTCAAACACGTTGTCCAGAACCCGATCGGCGATCGGTGCAAGCTGGCTGTCCGGCGATGCGCCGGAACGCACGCCGACCACCATGCCGGCGCCGGCATTACGGGCCATGTTGATGTCGCGGTCGGTATCGCCGATCACCAGCACTTCGGCCGGCGTCAGGCCGGCGGCGGCACAAAATCCCAACACCATGCCCGGTTCCGGCTTGGCGCCGTGGCCGCTGTTGTAGCCGGCGAGGAACGTCAACCATCGCGACAGCCCCAGCGTATCCGCGGTCGTCCGGGCAACGATCTCGCTGTCCATGGTGGCGATGCCCAGCGCGTACCCCTTGCCCGACAGCCGTTCGAACAGGACGTCCAGCCCGTCGGCGATGGGAACCGGGTAACGCGCCGCATAGTCATCCATTGCATCGTGAACCCGTTGCGAGAATTGATCCCGCTCGACAATGCCGGCTTCGTCGGCCCAGGCGTCGCAAATCTCCGCCGTGGTGCCGCCCGCGAGCAAAGACACCGGATCGAAGGTCCCGCTGTCGGGGTCGAAGCCGGTAGCGCGCAGCATCCGGTCGGCCATCGCGGGATCGCCGGCGAGGTCGGCCGCCACCGCCACCGCGGCCCGATAGGCGGGGACCCAGGTTTCGCGAAAATTCAGTAGCGTGCCGTCCTTGTCGAACAGAATGCCCCGGATTGCCATCAGCCGGCCACCGTGCAAGAAAAACCGGCTGCATCCTGCCCGCAACAGGCGGCCCAAGTCCAGTCGCGTGATTGATTGATTATCGGAAACAATATTGTTCCGGTTGAGGGGATTATTCAGGCTGCGTTTTGCGCTATCTTCCAGTCTCGTGGTGTAAAACAGACGGATGGCAGTCATGACACGGCAATGGCGAAATGTGACGGCGGTAACGATGGGCCGCGAGACCAGCGACGGCGCGGGCGTGCGGTTGACACGGATCATCGGACAGCCGGACCTGGACTATCTGGATCCTTTTTTGATGCTGGACGCTTTCGGTTCCGACGAGGCGACGGATTATATCGCGGGTTTTCCGCCGCATCCCCATCGCGGCATCGAGACCGTCACCTATATGCTGGCCGGCCGCATGCGCCACGAGGATGATGCCGGCAATTCGGGCGTGCTCGGCCCGGGCAGCGTGCAATGGATGACGGCCGGGCGCGGCATCATCCATTCCGAAATGCCCGAACAGGAAGAGGGCGAGATGCGGGGGTTCCAGCTATGGGTCAACCTGCCGCGCAAAAACAAGATGTGCCCGCCGCATTACCAAAATATCGACCCGGAGGAGATTCCCGAGGTGGCCCGCGACGGCGGCGTCACGGTCAAGTTGATCGCCGGTAAGCTGGATGGCGTCGAAGGGGCGGTGCGCGGCATCGAGGCGGACCCGCAATATATGGATGTTCAAATTCCAGCCGGCGCCGTCAGCGACCACGACATCGCGCCCGACCACAACGCTTTCATCCATGTCTTCGGCGGTGACGCGGAAATTGGCGCGGCCGAGGGTGCGGCCGGCAAGCTGGTTCGCCAAGGTGAACTGGCGGTGCTGGGTCCCGGCGACGCGGTCCGCATCCGCGCCGGCGACGATGGCGCGCGGCTGATTTTGGTCTCCGGCCGGCCGCTCGACGAGCCGGTTTTCAAATACGGTCCCTTCGTCATGAACAGCAAGGAAGAGATCCTGCAAGCGATCCAGGACTATCAGAACGGAAAATTCACCGCTGCACCGGCCGACTGATGGCGCCATGGCGCCAGGCCCCCCCCCATCCGGTCTGCCTTGAGGCTGGCCGGGATATGCTCTATCACCGTGGCAGTAGTTGGGGGACATGATGACCGACTTCAAACCGTTGCCCGCAGGCGACTTGTTCCGCCCCTGCGACTCGTCCCGGTTCGCGTTCAAGAGCACTGCGGAGCTGGAGCCGTTGGAGGAGCTGATCGGCCAGGACCGCGCGGTCGAGGCCGTGCAGTTCGGCATCGGCATACGCCGCGACGGCTATAACCTGTTCGCGGCCGGCCCCGCGGGCACCGGCAAACACACCCTGATCGCCGAATTTCTCCGGCGCCAGGCCATGGCCGGCGCAGTCCCCGACGACTGGTGTTATGTCTATAACTTTGCCGATCCGCGACGGCCGAAGGCGCTTCGCCTGCCTGCCGGGCGCGCCCAGCCCCTGGCCCTGGACATGCAGCGGTTGAGCGAGGATTTGCGCGCCGCCATCCAGAGCGCCTTCGAATCGGAAAGCTACCGCAATCGCCGCGAGGTGCTGGCTCAGGAATTCAAGGAACGCCAGGAAAGCGCCTTCGAGGAGATCCAGCAAAAGGCCCGCGAGCGCAGCATCGCGTTGGTACGCACGCCTGCCGGGCTGGCGCTGGCGCCCTTGCGCGACGGCGAGGTCCTCAGCCCGGAGGATTTCGAGGCGTTGCCCGAGGCCGAGCGCGACCGGGCCAAAGGCGATTTGAAGGAGATGGAGGAACAGCTTCAGGCGACGCTCCGCCAGGCGCCGCAGTGGGAACGCGAACATCGCGACCGGGTGCGCGAGATCAACCGGGAACTGACGGGTATGGCGGTCGATCATCTGATCGAGGAAATCCGCAAGAAGCACGAGGATCTGCCGGACGTTCTGGCTTGGCTGGATGCCATCGAAAGGGACGTCGTGGACAAGGCGGAATCACTCATCGCCGTCGAACAGGCGCCCGGCGGCGAGGGCGCGCAACCGGTTGGTCCCCAGCCACCGCGCGACGGCATCTTCCGGCAATATGGCGTGAATGTGCTGGTCGCCCGCGATACCGGCAGCGGCGCGCCGGTTGTCTATGAAGACCACCCGATCCACGGCAATCTGCTCGGCCGCCTCGAACATCGCTCGGAATTCGGCGCGCTGGTCACCGATTTCACCCTGATCAAGGCCGGCGCCCTGCATAGTGCCAATGGCGGTTATCTGGTGCTGGACGCGCTGAAGCTGCTCAGCCAGCCGCATGCCTGGGACGGGCTGAAACGCGTATTGCGGGCCGGTGAGGTGCAGATCGAATCGTTGGGCCAGAGCCTGGGCCTGATCGATACCGTCTCGCTGGACCCCGAGCCGATTCCGCTGGACATAAAGATCGTTCTGGTCGGCGAGCGGATGCTCTATTATACGCTTTGCCGACAAGACCCGGATTTCAGCGAGCTGTTCAAGGTCCAGGCCGATTTCGAGGAGGAAATGCCGCGCGAGGAGGCCAACGTGGATCTCTATGTGCGGCTGATCGGCACCATCGTCCGCAACGAGGAAATGCGTCCCTTCGACCCCGGCGCGGTCGCGCGAATCGTGGAGCGCGCGGCACGGATCGCCGGCGATCGTGAAAAATTGACCACCCATATGCGCAGCGTTGCCGATCTGCTGCACGAGGCCGATTACTGGGCCGGTGAAGCGGGCCGAAAAATCGTTACGGCGAAAGACGTGACACGAGCCATCGACGCCCATATCCGGCGATCCGACCGCCTGCGCGAAAAGGTGCAGGAAACCATCGCCGAGGGCATCGTGCTGATCGACAGCGACGGCGCCAAGCCCGGGCAGATCAACGGCCTGGCGGTCTTGCAGATGGGCGGCTTCGCCTTCGGGCGGCCCAGCCGGATTACCGCACGGGTCAGCCTGGGCCGCGGCCGGGTAATCGATATCGAGCGCGAAGTGAAACTGGGCGGGCCGCTGCATTCCAAGGGGGTGCTGATCCTGTCCGGCTTCCTGGCCGACCGCTTCGGCCGCGATCGGCCGCTGGCGTTGGCCGCCAGCCTCGTGTTCGAGCAATCCTACGGCGGCGTGGACGGCGACAGCGCCTCCTCTGCCGAGCTATATGCCCTGATGTCGGCGCTGTCCGGCGTACCTATCCGCCAGGGTTGTGCAGTCACCGGTTCGGTCAACCAGCGCGGCGAGGTCCAGGCCATCGGCGGCGCCAACGAGAAGATCGAGGGTTTCTTCGACGTCTGCAAGGCGCGCGGCCTGACCGGCGACCAGGGCGTGCTGATCCCGGCCTCCAATGTTCGCCACCTGATGCTGCGCGAAGATGTGGTCGCGGCTTGCGGCGCAGGCGAGTTCGCCGTTTACGCGGTGGCAAGCATCGACCAGGGCCTGGAAATCCTGACCGGTGTCCCGGCCGGCGAACCGGGTGCCGATGGTATCTACCCCGACGGTACGATCAACCGCCTGGCCGCCGACCAGCTCGCCGACTTCGCCGAAAAGACCCGCAAGATGGGTGATGCGGGGGAAGGCAAGGGTAGTGGAAATAACAACGGCAACGATGACAAACAGGGTGCGCCGTCGAAATCAGGCGACAAGAATACCAACCTTCTCTCGTAAAACCGGCAGCAGGTCTGCCTCGAACCATTGATTTTTCCGCAGCCAGGCGGTGTTGCGCCAGCTTGGATGCGGCAGCGGCAGGTATTCCGGCAGGTAATCGCGCCAGGCTGCCACCGTCGCGGTCAGGCTGCGACAGCGGCGGCGGCCGAGATAGAGTGCCTGGGCGTACTGGCCGACCAGCAGGGTGAGCCGGATGTCGGTCATATGGGCGGTGAGCCGCCGGTGCCATAGCGGCGCGCATTCCGGCCGGGGCGGCAGGTCGCCGCCGCGTTCGTACCGGCCGGGATAGCAGAACCCGGCGGGCAGGATGCCGACGCGGCCTTCGTCGTAGAAGATTTCGCCGTCAACGGCCATCCAGTCGCGCAGCCGGTCGCCGGACCGGTCCCGCCAGGGGACGCCGCTTGCATGCACCTTGGTGCCCGGCGCCTGGCCGACGATCAACAGCCGTGCCGTTCTCGATACCCGGAAAACCGGGCGCGGCCCCAGCGGCAGGTGCTCGGCGCAGACCGTGCAGGCCCGCGCCGCCGCCATCGCCAGTTCCAGGGATTCGTCCGCTGACATCCAGTTATCCCGCTACAACGGTATACCAAGACCGAGCAGGCTGTTTGCGGCCACCACTCCGCCGAACAGCCAGAGAAAGATCGCCACCCCCTGCATCAGCCGACGATTGCGCACGAACGGCATCGCGCGTTCCAGTCTGGCGCGCTGTTGTGCGTCCTTTGGAAATGCGTCGGAGCCAATCAGCCACGGGATGGCGCCGACGAATATGATGAAGACACCTTCGAGCCAATGCATGCCATTCACCTGTGGGATACATTGCTGGCAAGACCCGCGAACCAGTCGGGCACGATGGTGCCGGCCGGACCGTAGACCGCTTCCTCGAACAGGCTGGCGCCTTCCGACGGCTCCAGATTCAATTCCACCGTCCGGGCACCGGCCATGCGGGCCGCCTGCACGAAGCCGGCCGCCGGGTAGACATTGCCCGACGTGCCGATGGAAACGAACAGATCGCAGGACTCCAGCGCCGCGTTTATCCGGTCCATCTCGAACGGCATTTCGCCGAACCAGACCACATGCGGGCGCATGCCGCCGACCTGGGTGCAGGCAGGGCAGGCGGTCTTTGTGAACAGGTTGTCCCACCATTCGCGCACATCGCCGCATTCATCGCAACGCGCCTTGGCCAGTTCGCCATGCATGTGGATCGGATCGCGGCTGCCGGCCCGCTCGTGCAGATTGTCGATATTCTGGGTAACCAGCAAATAGTCACCGGCATAGGCGGACTCGAACTCGGCCAGGGCGAGGTGGGCCGGGTTGGGCGCGATGCCGCTATTGCCCAACCCGCGGCGGCGGTCGTTATAAAAATCCTGGACCCGGCCCGGATCGCGCGCGAAGGCCTCGGGCGTGGCGACATCCTCGACCTTCACTGTGGCCCAGATGCCGTCGGCGTCGCGGAAGGTATGCAGCCCGGATTCCCGGGATATCCCGGCGCCAGTCAGCACGACGATGGAGCGGGTTTCAGGCATGGCGCCGGCCATGCTAAAGGATTGTAGGCTTTGTACAAGAGAGAGAACGGCATGCAACGGGTCCTGTTCGTCTGCACCGGCAATATCTGCCGCTCGCCCACGGCCGAGGGAGTGTTCCGCCATCTGGTCGCCGAGGCGGGCCTCGCCGAGGGCATCGGCACCGATTCCGTCGGGCTGGAAGGTTGGCATACCGGTACGCCGCCGGACCCGCGGTCCGTCGAGGCGGCGGCGCGGCGCGGCATCGATATCTCGGATATGCGGGCCCGGCAGTTGACGCGCGAGGACTTCGACCGGTTCGACCTGTTGCTGGCCATGGATGACGGGCATCATCGCCACATGCTGGGCCGCGCCACGCGCAAGCAGCAGGACAAGGTGCGCATGTTCATGGAGGCCGCGGCCGGCCATCCTGCGCCCGCCGTGCCCGATCCCTATTACGGCGGGCCGGACGGGTTTGAATCCGTGCTCGATTTGATCGAGGAGGGCGCCCGCGCCTGGCTGCGGAAACTGGAGGACCGGGCGGCGTGACCCCGGCAGCGCGCCAGGCCATCGCCGAGGCGGCGGGCGCGGCGATTACCCAAGCGAGTCCGCTGTCGGGCGGCTGTATCGGCGATGTCTGGCTGGTGCGGACGGTGGACGGACGGCAGGTGGTCGCCAAGACCGCCGGCGCCGACGGCGCGCTGGATGTCGAAGGCTTCATGCTGGATTACCTTGCCCGAACGCATACCGTGCCCGTCCCCGGCGTGCTTCATGCCGAGCCCGGCCTGCTGGTCATGGACTATGTCGAGACCGGCGGGCGGCTGGATGGGGCGGCGCAGGAACATGCCGCCGACCTGCTGGCGGCGCTGCATGGCGAGACGGCGGATGCGTACGGCCTGGAGCGCGACACCCTGATCGGCTCGCTGCGCCAGCCCAATCCCTGGACCGGGTCCTGGGTCGAATTTTTCCGCGACCAACGGCTGCTCTACATGGGTCGCCTGGCCCTGGAGAACGGCAGCCTGCCGCGAGACATCTATGACCGACTGGAACAGTTCTGCGGCGCCAAACTGGACGGCTACATCGACCAGCCCGGCCGGCCCTCGCTGATCCATGGCGACATGTGGGGCGGCAATGTACTGGTGCTCGACGGCCGCATCGCCGCCTTCAACGATCCGGCGATCTGTTACGCCGA
>CAXMQC010000340.1:0-1561 GCA_964195285.1 Akkermansiaceae bacterium | reverse complement strand
ATGGAGCAGATGAGATTTACGTCAAATTCAGCGACGATACAAAGTTGAAAGTCGAGAAGATCGTGGGAACCGATCCCAAGACCGACATCGCCCTGCTGAAGGTGACGCCTGAGCCGGGCAAACCCCTCAAGGCGCTTGAGTTTGGTGATTCCGTCAAGATGCGGGTCGGAGACTGGGTGATGGCGATCGGCAATCCTTTCGGCCTCGGCGGCACCGTGACGCTCGGCATCATTTCCGCCAAGAAGCGGGATATCAATTCAGGCCCCTATGACGATTTCATCCAGACCGATGCCGCGATCAACCGGGGTAATTCCGGCGGGCCGCTATTCTCCATGGACGCCAAGGTGATCGGCGTGAACACCGCCATCATTTCGCCGAGCGGCGGCTCCATCGGCATCGGCTTTGCCGTGCCTTCGGCGACCACACTCCATGTTCTCGATCAGTTGCGCCGCTTTGGCGAGACCCGGCGCGGCTGGCTCGGGGTGCGCATTCAGAGCGTAACAGACAGCATTGCCGACAGTCTCGGGATGGATAAGCCGATGGGCGCCCTTGTCGCCAGCGTCACGCCGGACAGTCCTGCCGCGGAGGCCGGTATCGAGGTGGGCGATGTTATTCTGACATTTGACGGATCTGCAGTTGAAAGCATGCGCTCCCTGCCGCGGCTGGTCGCTCGCACCTCGATAGGCAAGGCGGCGGAAGTCGTGCTTCTGCGCAATGACAAGCAGAAAATGGTCAAGGTAACCATTGGCCGGCTGCCGAAGACCCTGAAAACGGCGGCTGCCGAAAAGAAGAAAACAGAAGAACCGGAAAAAACATCCCTGCTTGGTCTCTCCATTTCGCCGATGAGCGATGAGTTGAGAGCCAAATACAAGATCGGGAAAGCGATAAACGGCGTCGTCATCACTGAAATAGACCCGGACAGTAACGCGGCGCAAAAGCAGATCGTGGTTGGCAACGTTATCGTCGAGGTCAAGGGAACCAAGGTCACTTCACCTGAACAGGTCAAGACCCAGGTCGAGGCGGCCAGGAAGTCGGGCCGTAAATCCGTTTTGTTACTGATTGCCAATATGAAAGGCGATTTACGCTTTGTCGCGGTGGCGGTCGAGGACAAATAATTGATGGGCTGCGCCTCCAATGGAGGTGTGGCCTAATTTTCTACAAATTCATCACGGGTATAGCCCTGGGCGAACAGCAGGGCTGTCAGGTCGCAATAATCGATACAGGCATGGGCCTTGGCTGCGACGATGGGTTTTGCGTGGTAGGCCACGCCCAAACCCGCTTCCATAAGCATCGCGAGATCGTTGGCGCCGTCGCCCACGGCGAGGGTTTCGTCATGCGCGAGTTTGAGTTTCTCGCGATACCGGAGCAAAGCATCGAGTTTGGCCTGCTGGCCCAGGATCGGCTCAATGACATACCCGGTGAGTTTCCCTTCCAGGATATCAAGGATATTTGCATGATTGGCGTCGAACCCGGCGCCTTGTGCGACGTGGGCGGTGAAGAATGTAAAACCGCCAGACACAATGACCGTAGTGGCGCCATTGGCGCCCATGGTGCGGGCAAG
>CAXMQC010000339.1:0-10352 GCA_964195285.1 Akkermansiaceae bacterium | reverse complement strand
CGCTCTGCCTGACCTTCTGGTTCGGCCCGCTGATTGTTTTGTTCGTGGTGCTGGGGCTGACCCAAGTCTTCCTTCAGGAAGGGCTGTTTTTCAGCAAGATGGCGGTGGTGACATTCGGCGGCGCCTACGCGGTCCTGGCCTACGTCGCCCAGCAGGCGGTCGACAATTACGGTTGGCTGGCGCCTGGCGAGATGATCGATGGCCTCGGCATGGCCGAGACCACACCGGGGCCGTTGATCATGGTCGTCCAATTCGTCGGCTTCATGGGCGCCTACCGCAATCCCGGGCTTCTCGACCCGATGACCGCCGGAGCCTTCGGTGCCATGCTGACGACCTGGGTCACTTTCGTACCATGTTTCCTGTGGATCTTCCTCGGCGCGCCCTACATCGAAGCCTTGCGTGGCAACCGGGCGCTGGCGGCGGCCCTCTCGGCGATCACTGCCGCGGTCGTCGGGGTAGTCCTCAACCTCGCGGTCTGGTTTGCGCTCCACGTGGTATTCGGCGAAGTCAGGGAAGACACTCTCGGTGTGATTCGGTTGTTCGTTCCGATCTGGCACACCGTCGAATGGGCCGCCCTGGCGATCGCCGTTGGCGCCCTTATAGCGATGCTGCGGTTTAAGGCCGGCATGATTCCGACGCTGTTCGCCAGCAGTGTGTTCGGCGTGGTCTATTTTTACGTCGCCGCGTGATGTTAGAGGAGAGGCATGTCCACCCGCAGGGGTGCAGTCCATTTCGATGCGGCTATGGGGTCCGGGATTGGCCGACGACGGTCATTCAGCATAATCTGCGGTACATCAGCGAACTTCAGCAGACGCTACTGTTCCAACTCAATGAAACAGCGACTCTTTCCGGGCTAGTGCCTCTAGTATCGCTAGATTATCGATGTGGATGGTTCCCGGCGACCGATACGAAAACATGGAGATATTCGATGCAGCTTACGGATTACAAAGCCCTGACATTCGATGTCTACGGCACGCTGATAGATTGGGAAAGCGGCATGATCAACGGGCTGAAGCCGCTGACAGATCAGCTCGGCAGCCCGCTCGCACGTAACGACATTCTGGAAGCCCATGCCCACTATGAATCCGCGACCCAACGCCAAACACCGGGCAAGATTTATTCGCAATTACTGGCGGTGGTCTATAAGCGCCTCGCGGAGGAGTGGGGCGTTTCGGTGACGTGGGAAGACTGTCTGGCCTACGGACGCTCGGTTAAGGAGTGGCCGGCATTCGAGGATAGCGCGGGCGCATTGCAATATCTCAAGCGCTACTACAAACTCGTTGTCCTTTCCAACATCGACAATACGAGCTTCGCCCACAGCAACGAAAAACTGGGCGTATCGTTCGATGCGGCTTATACGGCCGAAGACATCGGTTCCTACAAGCCGTCACCTGGAAACTTCGACTATATGATTGAGAACCTGGCGCGTCTTGGGATCCGGAAGCATGAAATATTGCATACGGCGGAAAGCATGTTCCATGATCATGCGCCGGCCAATCGGTTCGGCCTCGCCAATTGCTGGATCTATCGCCGTCATGATAAGGAAGGGTTTGGGGCAACCATGAACCCGGGAGAAATGCCGAACTATGGTTTTGTTTTCAACAGCATGGCTGATCTTGTGAAGGCGCATCAGGCCGAACTTTCAGCCAAATAACGCCGCGGTTCGCAGATGACGTTATTGATGCCGAAAGCGCCAAAACTGGATCGAATAGACCTGAAAATTCTCGCCGCGCTTCAAGACAATGGCCGCATTACCAATGCCGCCCTGTCCGATGAGGTGGGGCTTTCGCAGAGCCCATGCCTCCAGCGGGTGAAACGGTTGGAGGCATCTGGCTACATTACGGGCTATGGTGCTCGGATCGATGTCGGTCGTCTGGCCGATGCAATCACGGTTTTCACCGAGGTCACAATTGCCGATCACCGTCGCGAGGATTTTGTCAAATTCGAGGACGGCATTACCCGCTTTCCCGAAGTCACAGAATGTCATCTTATCAGCGGCGGTTATGACTATCTATTGAAGTTTGTTGCTCGCAGCGTGTCGGATTATCAGGAAACTATCGAGCGGCTGCTGGATGCGCGGATCGGCATTGAAAAATATTTCAGCTACATCGTCATTAAATCCCCGATCGAGGGACGGAACCCCGATATCGACCGTATCGTTGACTGTGACTAGAACCTTCCTAACAAGGCACTTAAAGGTCCGCGGTGGGGCTGTTTCGGCAAGATTTCAAATTGAGACACTGCCGGGTGATCGCGGGGACTTGGAAGATCGGTCGAGTTAACCTATTTATATGCGGTGTCACTGATATTACGGAGCCATGGCGGCCGATGGCCAACATAGAAATCTATACCAGCCCCTGGTGCGGGTATTGCCACCGCGCGAAGCGCCTTCTGGACAAGAAGGGGGTGCACTATACCGACTATGACGTGACCGTCGAACCGGGCCGGCGTCAGGAGATGCTGCAGCGTGCGCCGGGCGGCGTTACCGTGCCGCAGATATTCATCGACGAGCGGCCGATCGGTGGCTGCGACGAGTTGTTCGATCTCGACTTCGATGGCCAACTCGACCAGATGCTGGGAGTCGCCGCATGACCGTCCGCGCTGCTTGCGTTCAGATGACCTCCGGCGTGGAGATCGCCGGCAATATCGAACAGTCGACTGCATTGATCCGCGCGGCGCATGCCGACGGCGCGCAGATCATCGGCATTCCCGAGGTCGCCAACCTCTGCCAAATGAGCCGCCGCCGCGCGCTGGAAGCGGCGCATTTTGAGGAAAACGAGCCGGCGCTGAAAGCCTGGCGGGACCTGGCGGGGGAGCTGGATATCTGGCTGCTGGCCGGATCGATGGTCATCAAGATTGCCGAAGACAGGCTGGTCAACCGGGCCTATATGATCACCCCCGACGGCGCCATTGCCGCCAAATACGACAAGATTCACATGTTCGACGTGGACCTGCCCAATGGCGAGAGTTACCGCGAGTCAGACCTGTTCGAACCGGGCGACAAGGCAGTGCTGGTCGACAGCCCGTGGGGCGGTATCGGCGTCACCATCTGTTACGATATACGCTTCCCGCAACTCTACCGCGTGCTTGCCAAGGCCGGCGCCAACATGATCTGGACCTCGGCCGCCTTCACCCGCACCTCCGGTAAGGCGCATTGGCATGTCATGCAGCGCGCCCGGGCGATCGAGACCGGCGCCTGGATCCTGGCCCCGGCCCAATGCGGCGACCATGAGGACGGGCGCAGCACGTACGGCCATGCGCTGATCGTCTCGCCCTGGGGCGAGGTGGTGGCCGATGCCGGGGAAGAGCCCGGCTATATCATCGCCGATCTCGACCTCGGCCGCGTCGCCGAAGCCCGCCAGTCGATCCCATCGCTGAGGCATGATCGCGATTTCGCCATGCCGGCGCAGCGGGGCCTGCGTGCGACGGGTGAATAGTCAGCGGCTTTTCCAATTTGCGTTTGGCTGGGGGCGCGCGCCCTTTCAGACCTCGCCGGTATATTCGCCGCGCCCCGGATAGTCCTTGTCGATGATAAATCCCAGGACCTGCGACAATTCCTCGAAATTGGGGCGGACGAAGGGCATGGTCTGGACCATGGCGCTGTAAAGCTCGCGGTTGGGGAGCACCAGGAAGACGCCGGGTTCGGCGAACAACGCCGGTTCCTCGATCCCGATCGAGGTCTTTCCGCGCGATGTGGAAATGTAAAGTCCCCATTCCCTGGCCAGCGGCAGCGGCAAGTCATAGGCCATGCGCATGCTCGACGCGCTGATCTTGTCCACCATCTCTTGCGCGCGTTCTTGCCCGTCGGTACTGACGGCGATGGGTTTGACGCCTTGCTTCTCGAATTCAGGGGTCAGGCGATCAAGCTCCCTCAGATATTTTGTACAGATCGGGCAGTGCAGGCCGCGATAGAAGACGATGAGCGTAAAGAGATCCGGATTGTCGCTGGCAAGGCTGAAACGGCCATGGGACAGCGTGTCCAGATCGAGGTCCGGTGTGGTTTGACGGGGAATGAGCACGGGTTGAATCCTTTTGGTTGCTGGGCACGATGGCAATCGCGACATTCGTCGACGATCCGGCTTGACTATATTGTACAATTGATCGTATATTGTACGTAAATGTTGATCGAGAGTACAAATTGATGCCCACCAAGAGACCCGACCGGCTGTCCGCGCTGATAAGACAGTTCCGGATCAAGGCGACGGTTTATCCGCCCGGCGGCGATCGGCGCCTGCCGGACGATTGTCCCGCGCCCAATCTTTTCATCGCCCGCCGCGGCGACATGAATTTTTCGGATGACCGCCATGGGGCGCTGACCGGGGCAGGACCGAAGCTCGCCTTTTTTCCGCGCGGGATGCCGCCCGATCTGAGGGTCCATTTGGCCTCTCGCGAGGCGGAATATTTGCGCGCAACGGTCGATATGAGCGGCGATGCCAACCCAATCGCGCTGGCGCTGCCGCCGCTGGTCGCGGTCCGGCTGGACGAGGCGCCGTCGCTCGCCGCGGTGGCGGACCTGTTGCTGGAGGAGGCGCTTGCCCCGCGCTGTGGCGGTCGCGCCGTGATCGACCGGCTATGCGAAGTGGTGGTCATCAGGCTGCTGCGTCACGCGATCGAGGAGGGCGAGGCACGGCCGGGTCTGCTGGCCGGGCTGGCCCATCCCAATCTGCGCCTTCCCATCGTGGCGGTGCATGACAATCCGGAGAAAAACTGGCGGCTGGAAGACCTGGCCAATATCGCCGGGATGTCGCGCACTCATTTCGCCAACAGTTTCCGTGACGTGGTGGGGGTGACACCGGGCGGATATCTCTCCGGCTGGCGGCTGACCCTGGCGCGGACCGAGATCGGCAAGGGAACGCCTTTGAAGGTCGTCGCCGGGAAGGTCGGTTTTTCCAGTTCGGCGGCTCTGTCACGCGCCTTCTCGCGCCGCTACGGATTTTCCCCCAGGGAGGGTTACGCGCGTTTCCACCGCGAAGCCATGTCTCTTAGCTGAACAACCCGCTCGCGGCCAGGCCGTCGAAAATGAACTGCACGGCCAGGGCGGCCAGCAGCACGCCGACGACCCGCGAGACCACTTGCACGCCGGTCACACCCAGCAGCTTCTGGACCTGTACGGCCAGCAGCATAAGCACGAAGGTGAGCAGCAGGATCCCGCCGATCGCGACCAGCAGGGCGACGAATTTCAGATTGTCGCCCGCGGTGTTGGCGGCCAGTAGCACCACGGCCCCGATGGCGCCCGGCCCGGCGATCAGCGGCGTCGCCAGCGGAAAGACGGATATGTCGGATTTAGCCGCGGCTTCCCTGTTTTCCTCGCGCGTCGTCGATACGCCTCCGGACGGACGGGCGAAGACAAGATCGAGCGCGATCATGAACAGCAGCACCCCGCCGGCAGTGCGCAGGGCCGGCAGGGAAATGCCGAAGACCCGCAGCAGCGCATCCCCAAAGAAGGCGAAAAACAGCAGGATTCCCGCCGCGATCAGCGAGCCGCGCAGCGCCATCGAACGCCGTTCGCGGGGTGTGTTGTCGCCGGTCAGTGCGGCGAACAAAGTCGCCACGTCCGGCGGTCCCACCGTGGCGAACAGCGTGGTGAAGGCGATGAGGCCGGTTTCGATCATTGTGCCGCCGGCTCGACAGAGACGGGTGTTTTGCCCTTTACCGCAGCGATACGCTGAATGACGCGCGGCTTGGGGTCGCGGCGCAAGACATGCTCGTAGGCGACGACCTGCAGATCCTTGCCAAACGCATCCAGCAATTCGCCGGGGCGCAGCAGGTGGTTCGGGTTCCGCGGGCGGCTGTATTCCTCGTTGCCCAGCCCGAAGGTCTCGTAAATTAACAGCCCGCCATCGGATACGGCGCCGGCCAGCCGGGGCAGGATAGGCCGCCACAGATAGTTGGTGACCATGATCGCGGCGAACTGCCGGCCGCCGAAGGGCAGGGCGGCGCCTACCTCCAGATCGGCTTGAATGATCTCCACGTCGTCGCGCCCGGCGAGGTCCTGGACGTCCGAAACGTCAATATCCAGAAAAACCACGGGGTGGCCGTGCGCCAGAAAATACCTTCCATGCCGCCCGCCGCCGCAGGCCAGGTCCAACACCAGCCCGCCGGTCGGCGCCAGCGGCGCGTAGCGCGTGACCCAGGGCGACGGCGTTGTCACGCCCAGATGGCGGCCCTTGTCGGTGTTTGGTTCGCTGTTCATGCCTTTTCATAGCGCGTCGTGCGACCGAACGCACCCTTGTAATCACGCGGGCTTTGCGCCAAATATGGGGCCATACGGCGTATACAGGTTCGATGGTCCGATGATTTTGTATAACCTCAGCTGTTCCGCCGACCATGTCTTCGAGGCCTGGTTCAAGAACAGCGCGGCATATGACGAACAGGTGGCGGCCGGCGAAGTTTTCTGCCCGGTCTGCGGCAATGCGTCCGTTGCCAAGGCGCCGATGGCCCCGCGCATCGCCAAGGTCAGCGGCCGGGGCGGTGATTCGGACCCCGACCAGGCCCCGGATCCGGGTCCGCAGACCTACACCAACACCCAGGCTGTCGAATTGCGCCGGATGTTGAGCGAACTGCGCCGCCAGGTCGAGGAAAACAGCGACTATGTCGGCGACGAGTTTGCCGAGGAAGCCCGCAAAATCCATTACGGCGAAACCGACGAGCGCAACATTTACGGCGAAGCCACCGAAGACCAGGCCGAGGAGCTTACCGACGAAGGCATCAAGGTCGGCCGCATTCCCTGGCTGTCCCGAACGAATTCGTAAGACAGGCACGCAAGACCATGCGCCGCTTCGAGTACGCGATCGTCGGGGGCGGGCTGGTGGGGCTGGCGCTAGCCTGGGGGCTGCAACGCCAGGGGCGGCGGGTCACGGTTTTCGACGAGGGCGATGTCGCATTCCGCGCCGCACGGGGTAATTTCGGGCTTGTCTGGGTCCAGAGAAAAGGCTTGGGCATGCCGGACTACGCGCGCTGGACTCGGCTGTCGGCGGCACTGTGGCCGGATTTTGCCGATGAACTGGAGACCGAAACCGGCGTCCCATTGCAGCTCAGCAAACCGGGCGGGCTGGAATTCTGTCTGACCGAGCGGGAACTGGACGACAAGGCGGCGGAGCTCCAAGGCTTGCGGGACGCGCTGGGCGGCGATTACCCATTCGAGCGGCTGGATGCGGCGGATGCCCGCAAGCTGGTTCCCTCGGCCGCGCCCGATATCGCCGGCGCGATCTTCGGGCCGGAGGACCGGCACTGCAATCCGCTCAATCTGCTCCGGGCATTGGTGCAGGCCTTTGTCGCCAAGGGCGGGCGCATGGAAAACGGCGCCGCCATCTGCGCCATCACCCCCGGGAAAGATGGCTTCACGCTGGATAACGGCGAGCAATGGGGTGCCGACCAGGTGGTACTTGGCGCCGGGCTGGGGAACGCGGCGCTGGCCCCCATGGTCGGGCTGGACGCGCCGGTGAGGCCCAGCCGTGGCCAGTTGCTGATCACCGAGCGGGTGAAACCCTTTCTCGACCATCCCACAATGGATGTTCGCCAGACCGGGGATGGCACGGTGCAGATCGGCGCGTCGCAGGAGGATGTGGGGTTCGACGATGCCACGGCCCCGAACGTGATCGGGCGGATCGCCAAGCGCGCCGCGCGCGTCTTTCCCATTCTCGAAAATGTCCGTGTCGTGCGAAGCTGGGCCGCATTGCGCGTGATGAGCCCGGACGGCCACCCGATCTATGACCAATCCACCGCCCATCCCGGCGCCTTCCTGGTCACCTGCCACAGCGGCGTCACGCTGGCCGCCGTCCATGCGCTGGTGCTGGCGCGATGGATCGCCGGCGAAGACCCCGACATCCCCTATCTGGAGGGTTTCAGTGCCGAACGATACCGGCTTTCGCAGACTGGCTGACGGCGCCCGGCGCGACGTCACCGTTGATTTCGACGGGCAACCGGTATTGGCGCGCGAAGGTGACAGCGTGGCGGCGGCGCTGCTGGCGGCGGGTATTGTGGCGCTGCGCACCACACCCGGCGGGGCCGAACCGCGCGGGCCGTACTGCATGATGGGGGTCTGTTTCGAGTGCCTGGTGGAAATCGACGGGGTCGCCAACATGCAGGCCTGCATGACCCCGGTTAGCGACGGCATGCGGGTGCGCCCGATGCTCGGCGCGCGCAGCCTGGATGGCGGCGGCGATGGTTGAACAGGCCCCGCTGCTGATTGTTGGTGGCGGGCCGGCCGGGCTGGCCGCGGCCGATACGGCACTGGCTCATGGCAAGAAGGTCATGCTGCTGGACGAGCAGCCCGGCCCCGGCGGGCAGATCTACCGCAATATCGCCGATGCGGACGAGGACCGGAAAAACATACTGGGTCCCGATTATGCGCAGGGGCGAAGCCTGCTGGCAGTCTTGAAACGGGACGGGCTGGACTACCGGCCCGGCTCGATCGTTTGGGAGGTAACGCCGGACCGATCCGTGCATTTCACCGAGGGCGGCCGGGCGCACATTGTCGCGGCCGACCGGGTTATCCTGGCGACTGGTGCGCTGGAGCGGCCGATGCCGTTCCCCGGCTGGACCCTGCCCGGCGTGATGACCTGCGGCGCGGCCCAGATCATGCTGAAGGCCGGGGGCCTCGTCGCCGACGGCGCTGTCCTGGCCGGCAGCGGGCCGCTGTTGCTGTTGATCGCAACCCAGATGCTGGCCGCCGGAGCGCGGATTGGGGCGATCGTCGAGACCACGCCGGCGCGCAATTATCCCGCCTCATTGCCCCATCTGCCGCGCGCCCTGCGCGCCGCGGACTATCTGCGCAAGGGCATCGCCATGACGGTGGCCCTGCGCCGTGCCGGCATCCCCTGGTACAAGGGCGCGCATGACCTTCGGGCCGCGGGCGCGGACCGGGTGGAGAGCCTGCGTTTCACGGCGGGTGGCAGGACCCATGATTTAGCCTGCAAGGTCCTGCTGTTGCACCAGGGCGTGGTTCCCAATGTCCAGATTACCCGTTCGTTGCGGCTCGACCATTGCTGGGATGCCCTGCCGCGCGCCTGGCGACCGCGCCTGGACGAATGGGGCGAGACCGCAGTGGCCGGTATTTTCGTCGCGGGAGATGGTGGTGGCATTGTTGGCGCCAAGGCCTCGGCCATACAGGGCCGGCTGGCGGGTTTGCGAATCACAGGCGCCTCGGCCGCGGAGGCCGCGCCATTGCGCCGGGCGCTGGCGCGTGAGTTGGCGATCCGCCACTTTCTCGACCGCCTGTACCGGCCCGCGGACGAATTTTTGCGCCCCGGCGACGGGACCATCGTCTGCCGCTGCGAAGAGGTGCTGGCAGGCCAGATCCGCGAACATGTCCGGATCGGCTGCCTCGGCCCGAATCAGGCCAAGGCCTACAGCCGGGCCGGCATGGGCCCCTGCCAGGGCCGTATCTGCGGCTTGACGGTCTCCGAAATCATCGCCGGCGCCCGGGATGTATCGCCCGACGAAGCCGGCTATTACCGCATCCGCGCACCCATCAAGCCGGTGACAGTTGGCGAGTTGGCGACGCTGGCAGACGAGGACCCACCGCCGGGTTGACTTCGACTTTTCCCAGGCTGGCGCCGCCAACGGAGTATAATTTAATTGACAGTATATTGTCATAATGACAATATACTGTCCTATGACACAGCGCAGCCCCCAAGGAACCGCCTTTACCGGTCTGATATTGGAGATTTTTCGCGTGAACGGCCTGCTCCTCGCCGCCGGTGACCGCCTGACAGGCGATCTCGGGCTTTCGAGCGCCAGATGGCAGGTCATGGGCGCTATCGACGGTGCGCCGCTGCCGGTTGCGCAGATCGCGCGAAACATGGGGCTTACCAGACAGGCCGTGCAGCGGGTGGCCAATGTCGTGGCCGAAGCGGGGCTGGTCGAGTTTGCCGAAAACCCGGATCACCGGCGCGCAAAGCTCGTATGTCTGACTGCCGCGGGGCGGGCGGTTCTGGAAGCAATCAATCAGCGGCAAATCGAATGGTCCAACCGCTTGGCCGAACGGCAGGATGTTGCGGAGATCGAAGCGGCGCTTGGCGTCATGCAAAGTTTTCGCCGCCGTCTCGAGGCGGACAAACAATAGGAGCCAGCAATGGACTACTACCCCCTTCTCAAATTCGGTCATATCGTCGGTTTCATTCTGCTGGGTGGCGGCTTGCTGGCGGTTTTCGTTTCCGAGCTTCAGGCATACCGCACCAACGATATGAAGATATTCGCCGAAGCCTCGCGTTATACCGCGATCTTCTATGACAGCCTCGTCATATCAGGCGCCCTGCTGGTCGCCATTTCGGGCTTCTTCCTCATTCTTGAACTCGGGCTCGGTTTTTTCGAGGCTCCCTGGATTGTCGGCATGTGGGGTTTGTTTTTGT
>CAXMQC010000338.1:0-3810 GCA_964195285.1 Akkermansiaceae bacterium | reverse complement strand
AATGACCTGATTTCTTCCGTTGCCGCTGATTCCGGCCTGTCCAAGGCCGACGCTACCAAGGCGGTGGATGCCGTTTTCGACAGTATCGAAAAATCTCTCAGTGGCGGAAATGAAGTTCGCCTCGTTGGATTTGGTACCTTTAGCGTTGCCAATCGCAAGGCGTCGACCGGCCGTAACCCACGGACCGGCGAATCCATCCAGATTCCAGCGTCGAAACAGCCCAAGTTCAAGGCTGGCAAAGGTCTCAAGGAAGCCGTTAACTAAAAATCGGTTCCTGAAAATAGGTGGCCGGCCATCCGGAAACGGGTGGCCGGTTGCTTTTTCCGGTTTAGTGATCATTTAATAGGCTTATCGGGCGATTAGCTCAGTTGGGAGAGCATCTCGTTTACACCGAGAGGGTCGGCGGTTCGAGCCCGTCATCGCCCACCATTACCCGTTACGCCGGAAACGTTTTACAGCGTCAGAACGCCGCTTGACACCCGGTGACGGCGTGAAGTACATGGACGAGCCTCGTTGAGAGTACGGGGGTGTAGCTCAGTTGGTTAGAGCGCTGGCCTGTCACGCCAGAGGCCGCGGGTTCGAGTCCCGTCACTCCCGCCACCCTGCTTCGTAAATACGCGCTTTCCTGGCGGCCAATGGCCGCCATCGTTGTTTTTGCTGGCGTCGGGTGCGAGTATCTCTCCCAGCTTGGGGATAGAAAAAAGGGAAACAATTGAGCGACCAGCGCCCGGAAAATCGCGAAGAATTGTTGGCCCCGGTACTCGGCGAGACGCAATTGCCCGTACCCGCCTATTCGACGGGAGCCCAGTTCCTGACAGCCTTTTTCGGCGGCCCCTTTGCCATAATCCTGTTCTCCGGTTTGAACGCGTACCATATGGGGCGGTCGAAAATAGACGGTTGGCGTTATGTCCTCGCCATGATCACATCCATAATAATCGTTGCCTGGGTCAGTTTGGTTTTCCAGGGCGTTTCGCCGCCGGCCTGGATCGTGGACCTGTTTGGGGACGATACCGGGCGCGCGGTGAAATGGGCCGTCCGTGGGTTCGGGTTGTTGGTCTGGTTGGCGTTGTGGCTACCCAACAGGCGGTTTCACCGGGCCGCGGAAATCATGGGTATCGACCCGCGCCGTCCGTGGATACCGGCGCTCATTTGCATAGCCGCCGCGATAGTGATGCAGTTAGCATTGGTATCGATCTTGAATGTAACTTAACGTCGGGGGGCGACGTGGCTGAACTCAGCGAGATCCAGTTTCGCATCCAGGCCCTCATCGAAAGAGGCCGGTATGACCAGGCGCGTGGGATGTTGCCCGAGGCCTATACGCTTGCGCCGGACGATTTCGCCAATCATCTGCTTGCCGGCCGAATAGCGTTGGAACTTGATGATTACGACGCCGCGCGTTCGAGTGTCTCACGGGCGTTGGAAATAGCCCCTTCCAGTATTCATGCCGGGCTTTTGATGTTCTCAATTCAGCGGCATAGCGAACAGTTCGGGGATGCCGAGCAGCTAATTTTGGAGCTGCTTCGCGACAACCCCGACGATAGCCGGCTATTCGGGTGTTACGCCGAACTAATGCTACGCACCCTCCATTTGGAAAAAGCCGGTGCCCTGGCGGCCGAGGCACTTAGGCTCGATCCCGGAGAGAACCTCGCGCGATCCGTAAGCCTGTTGGTGAACGTTATCAAGGGAGACAAGGCGGGTGCCGCTGCCGAGCTGGAAGAACTCGTTCGCGAAGATCCCAACGCGCAGCAAGTCGCTTGGGGCATCATTGCCGTCCTTCAGTCGGAACATCGCGATGGCGAAGCATTAGAGGTTATGCGTGGTATCTTGCACGCGGCGCCGGACGACGAGTCGGTCGTCGAGGCGATGGTCGAGTTGCGGGTTGCTTCACATTGGACCCACATCCCGCTCTGGCCCCTCAACCGCTACGGGTGGGTAGGTTCCGGTGCGCTGTGGGCCATCGCAGTGGGAAGTTTCCTGTTGAGCCGCCTGTTCGCGCCAGAGCTGACCGGCCCGCTGGTAACGGTTTATTTGGTCTATGTCGTCTATTCCTGGGTCTGGCCACCCTTGTTGAAACGCTGGCTCAAGGCCAGGGGGTTCTGATGACCGATGATCTGAAGGATTTGGCGGACAAGCTTTTACGCGATCCGTTCGATTCACAAATGCGCGGTCGTTATGCCGAGGCCCTGTTCGAGGCGGAGGACTGGCAGGCCAGCCTGGAGCAGTTCCGCCTGCTGGCCCGCCAGGAACCTTCTTCGGCTGCTGGGCCGCGGGGGGCCGCGCGCTGTCACGTCCGGATTGACGATCTGGTGGAAGCCCGCACGGAGTACGAAAAGGCCAAACAATGTGCTGACTTCGAGTCGGACGGCGAGTTGGAGGAGGCATTCGCGGACGGTCCGAAACCAGCGCTACGCGTCGTTGATGGCGGGTCGGAGCCGCGAGACGAAGAGGCCGATATCGTGCCGATTTCGACCGCACGCGATACCCGGTTTGTCGATATCGTCGGCATGGAGGAATTGAAAAAGACCGTCCGCCTGAGGATCGTCGACCCGTTTCTTAAACCCGGTCTCTTTGCCAAATTCAAAAAGAAGGCGGGTGGGGGGTTGCTGTTGTATGGTCCGCCCGGTTGTGGCAAGACCCTGATGGCCCGCGCCATCGCCACTGAATGCGACGCCACCTTCATCCCGGTCGGGATCAGTGACATTCTTTCCATGTGGATCGGCCAGAGCGAGGGTAATCTCGCCGCGCTGTTCGAGAAGGCGCGGTCATACAGGCCGTCGGTTCTGTTTTTCGACGAACTGGATGCGCTGGCCTACTCGCGGTCCAAGGCGCAGTCGGATCACACCCGATCCACCGTCAACGAGTTTCTGAATCAGCTGGACGGCATGGGGGGCGACAACGAGCATGTGTTGATCCTGGCGGCCACCAACATGCCTTGGGACGTCGACCCAGCGATGAAACGCCCTGGCCGTTTCGACCGCTCGATATTCGTACCGCCGCCCGACGCGCCGGCGCGCGCCGAGATGTTCCGAACCAAACTGGTCGATGTGCCGGTCGGCGAATTGGACTATCAGGCGCTGGCGAGCGGCAGCGAGTTTGCCTCGGGCGCCGACATCGACGGCATCATAGACGAAGCCAAGGACCGGGTTCTGGCGGATATTATGGATAGCGGTGACGACCGCGTCTTGACCCAGGACGATTTGCTGGCAGCCATCCACGACGTCGAACCCTCGACGCTCGATTGGCTCCGCACGGCACGCAACCTTGTCAAGTACGGCGGTTCGGACCGGTCCTACAAGGATGTCGACGCCTATCTGAAAACAGTGCGGCTCTAACCCTTATCCGCCCTTCAGCGGCGGCACGATGGCGATGCGGTCGCCGTTCGACAGTTTGTGGCCGGAGCGCTTGTCCTTCGGTATCGTCGTATCGTTTGCAATCACCAGGTAGTTTTCGCTGCTTGGCAGGCCCAGCTTGGTCATCAGGCCGGAAACCGTCGACTCGTCCGCCAGATCGATCTCGACGCCATCGGCGCTGCCGGGCACCAATTTCGCGATCAGGCCGGACATTTTCACCGTCACAATCATCGTGGCATCCCCGGATGGGCACGCACGTTTTGGCCTTGCGCGCGTTCGAGATAAGCGTTCATGATCATATGCGGGTCACGCATCAGACGGTCTTTCCAGGCACCCAACGGTGTTTTTGTCTGGATCAGTCCGCGACGCACGCCGACATGCTGGGCCAGGCCAAGCGACAAAGCTCCGACCAGTATGTCGCCGTCGAATTCCAGCCGCAGATAGTTGAAATTATCGTCGT
>CAXMQC010000337.1:0-5554 GCA_964195285.1 Akkermansiaceae bacterium | reverse complement strand
GCGTGGCGGCTGGGACGCCTGCGCGGGGAGATGCGCAAACGCGACATTGCCGCCTGTTTCCTGTTCGATGCGGTGAACATTCGTTACGCCACGGGCGCGCGGAACATGCAGATTTTTTCATCGCGCAATCCCGCGCGTTATTTGTTTGTCCCGCTGGAGGGCCCGGTGATCCTATTCGAGTTCACCGGCTGCATACATCTAGCCGAAAACCTGCCCACCATTGACGACGTACGACCCGCGATTACTGCTTCATACGTGGCGGCCGGACCGGAGATTGAGGCGCGCGAGAAAGCCTGGGCAACGGAGGCGGACTCGCTGCTGCGCGAGCATTGCCCGCACGCTGGCAGGGTCGGGATCGAGCGCGTCAATGCCGGCGTGGTCGAAGCCCTGGCAAGCCACGGCTGGGCCCCGGTGGACGCGCAAGAGCCGGTCGAACGGGCGCGTGCGATCAAGAACGCCGCAGAAATCGAATGCATCCGAGCGTCCCTGCGCGCCACCGAACGGGCCGTGGCCGCGTTACGCGCCGCGATCCGTCCCGGGATTACCGAGAACGAACTCTGGTCGGTCTTGCACCAGGGAATTATCGCCCAGGGCGGCGACTATGTGGAAACCCGGCTGCTGTCGTCGGGCGTACGCACTAATCCCTGGTTCCAGGAATGCGGCGACCGCTTGATCGGCGAGAACCAGTTGGTCGCGCTGGATACCGACGTGGTCGGGGTATACGGTTACTACAGTGATTTTTCACGCACGTTTCATTCAGGGCCGGGCAAGCCCACGGATGTACAGCGGAACCTCTACCGCACAGCCCATAAGCAGGTGCATCACAATATCGGCATCATCCGGCCCGGCATGAGCTTCCGCGAATACTCCGAACAGGCCTGGACGATCCCGGATGCGTACGTCACCAACCGCTATTACCTGTCCGCCCATGGCGTCGGCATGACCGGCGAATATCCCTATCTCTATCACCGCTTGGATTACGCCGACGCGGGCTACGACGGCATTATCGAGCCGGGCATGACGCTCTGCGTCGAATCCTACATCGGCGCGGAAGGCGGTGCGGAAGGCGTAAAACTGGAGCAACAGATCCTGGTGACGGAAACCGGCACCGAACTGCTGTCGAATTTCCCCTTCGAGGAAGACCTGTTGGCGTCCTGAACCATGGCGCGACCAGGCGCCATGGCGCCTGATGGACAAATTGCGGTCCCCTTCCGATTCTGATTGCATAATTGGAAAACAGAACTGGTTTTGGAGCAGTCCACTCGTTAGTTTGACGGCTGAATTCCCCACATTGCGTTTCTCCCGAAGGGGCTCTCCATGCGCGATTTCGAAATTCCCGGTCGGTCCACCGTCCATGCCGTCAACGGCATGGTGGCGACCTCCCATCCTCTGGCCACCGGCGCGGCGCTGGACGTGTTGAAGGAGGGCGGCAACGCCATGGATGCGGCGATTTGCGCGGCGGCCGTGCAGGCGGTCGTCGAGCCGCAATCGACCGGCATCGGCGGCGACGTGTTCGCCCTGATGGCGCCTAAGGGTTCAAGCGAGATCATCGCCTATAACGGGTCCGGCCGCTCTCCGGCCGCCGCGACGGTGGATTGGTACAATGAGCAGGGCATCGCGAGAATCGAGCGGCACACGCCCCATTCGGTGACGGTTCCCGGCGCGATCGAGGCTTGGGTAACCTTGAACAACGACCACGGCAAGCTGCCGCTGGACCACTTGCTGGCCCCGGCCATCCGTTACGCGGCCCAGGGCTATGCCGTCCATGCGCGGGTGCGTTTCGACTGGTTGCAGGCGGTGGAGACGGTGTCCTGGGATGTCGACGCGAGGGCGGTCTTCATGCCCGGCGGGAAAGTGCCGGAGGAAGGCCAGCTCCATATCCAGCCGAAACTGGCGGAAACGCTGAAGATAATCGCCGAGAAGGGCCGCGACGGGTTCTACGAAGGGTCGGTCGCCGAGGCCATGGCGGCCAAGCTGCGCTCGCTGGGCGGCCTGCACACGGCCGAGGATTTCGCGGCCACAAAGGGCGATTACGTAACGCCGATCACGACCGATTACCACGGCTACACCATCCACCAGATTCCGCCCAGCAACCAGGGCGTGACGGCACTGATCATGCTGAATATCCTGGAAGGCTTCGATCTGGCGCAATACGACCCGCTGTCGGCCGAGCGCACCCATCTGGAGATCGAGGCCGGGCGCATCGCCTTTGCCGTGCGCGATAGCGCGATTTCCGACCCCGGAACCCTGCGGGTCTCACCGGAGCAGCTTGTCTCGAAGGATTGGGCGGCGGAATTGCGCGCCAATATCTCGACCGACCGGGCCATGCCGGACATCCCGGAACTCGGCCTGAAGACCTCCGACACCGTCTATATCAGCGTCGTGGATAAGGACCTGAACGCGGTCAGCTTCATCAATTCGGTCTATCATTCCTTCGGCAGCGGCATTCTGTGCCCCGAGACCGGCGTGCATTTCCAGAACCGCGGCGAATCCTTCCGCCTCGACCCGGCCCATCCCAATTGCGTCGGCCCGCGCAAGCGCCCGCTGCACACCATCATGCCCGGCATGCTGACCCGTGGGAACCAAGCCGTCTCGCCCTACGGTGTGATGGGCGGCGACTACCAGCCCTACGGCCATACAAGGGTGCTGACCAACGTCATCGACTACGGCCTCGACCCGCAGGCAGCCATCTCGATGCCGAGGGTCTTCGCGACCGGCTCGCTGGTCAATATCGAAAAGACCTTCCCGGCCGAAACCTACGCCGGCCTGAAGGCCCGTGGCCATGTGTTGAATTTCGCCCCGGCCCCGCTGGGCGGTGGCCAGATGATCCTCATCGACCGCGAAAAGGGTGTGTTGTCGGCCGGTTCCGAACACCGCAAGGACGGCTGCGCATTGGGGTATTGAGGGTGGGTTGGCGTCGCTACATCGCGACACCGGTCATCTCGGTCAGGCGGGTGCGGGCGTCGTAGACTTCCCAGGAGATGAACTCCCCCCGCTGATTCAGCCAGGCGATCGTGCAGTCCTTCGCGTCCGTGGGCCCGGCGGCGGTGACCTCTCCTGCCTGCAGCACCACATAGCCGAACACCGACCCGTCGGCGCGACGGGTGATGACATGCAGCATCGCGTCGCGCTCGACCGGGGCGCAACCCGGTACCGCAAGCGGCTCGCCGGCCGGCAACATTGTGAGGATCGCCTCGATGGTGGCCGGATCGCCGATGCGGGCCAGCGGCTCGTAGTGGGCGCGCTCGTCCGCAAAATAAAAGGGAAAGCCGCGGCGCGGCATGTGGTAGAGGCGCATTTCCGCGATCTCTACGCTGAAGGCCAGGCCGTTGCGGCTCATCCCCTCTTCCGGCAGGTCGCGCCAAGGCGTCGGTTCCGTCATCAGGACCAGCGACCCCGCATAGATCGCCACCGCGGCGAAGATACCCAGGATGACGATCTGTGCCTTGGTGAGTTTCCTAGCCATTCGTCAGCCCCGTGCGCGTAGAAAGGCGGTCATGTGGAATGCCGCCTGCGCCGCCTGGTAAATATAATCCCGGCCCGCCGGGCAGGCTCTGCGCGCCCGGCAGCCCAGCGCCATGCAGTCGGCGCCGGCTTGCACCCGCAGATGGGCCGCGCAGACCGGCACATCATAGCCGCCTTCGCCGAAGGCACCCACCGGGCAGGTCGAAAGACAGGGCCGGTCGGCGCAGGTCTCGCAAGGGCTGGCGCGATCGTCGCGCGGCGGCAGGGGCAGGGCCTCGGCGAAGGCCAACGCCCCGCGATAGCCGTGCCACAAACCGTAATCGGGATGAATCAGGATGCCCAGGGGCGAGGACCGCACCGGTTCCGCCTTCGTTGCCCAGCGCTGGAACGGCAGGTAGGGCGGCCCGTCGGAGGGATAGTGCGCGGTGGCGCCGGCCGCCCGCGCGATATCGTCGAGCACCGCCGCGGACCAGTTGTCGAGCGCATGCTCGCCCGCCCCGCCGGCCGATGCAAAAGCACGCCACATGCCGGGTCCGGCATGGCCGACCAGCAGGATCGTCCCCACCCCTTCGGGCGCCCCGTCATCGGGTCCCGGGTGGAACGCCCCGCGCGGCAGAAGGCCATGGGCGGCAAGGGCAGCGGTGAGGTTCTTGTACCATTTGGGCATCGCTCACCCCCACCCCAACCCTCCCCCATCAGGGGGGAGGGGGAATACAGCGGCGAACGGCTTGAAAGCCCTCCCCCCTGGTGGGGGAGGGTTAGGTGGGGGGAATTCCTGGCGCCCGAAGTATTTCACAAAATCTCCAGCACCGATTCCGGCGGGCGGCCCAGCGCCACCTTGCCACCCGATACCACGATGGGCCGCTCGATCAGGATTGGATGTTCGACCATTGCCGCGATCAGCGCCGTTCGGTCCAGGCTCTCGTCGGCCAGGTTCAACGCCGCATAGGGCACCTCCTTGCGGCGCATCAACGCGCGCGGCTCGAGGCCAAGCTTCGCCAGAAAATCGTCCAGTGCCGCCGCATCCGGCGGCGTGTTCAGATATTCGATTATGTCGGGCTCGATGCCCTTGTCCTTCAACAACTGCAAGGTCTGGCGCGACTTGCTGCAGCGCGGATTGTGATAGATGGTGACGCTCATGCCTTCCGGTCCCTTCGTTGATCCCGTCCCCGTTGCATGCCCCGCAATACCGGCCAGGTCAATAAGTTCGTGACGCGCGGTGGGGCGCGGTGCATCATGGGCGCCCCAACACCGATCGCACCATCTCTTGAAAAACAGATTCTCGACTTACGCCGCGGGATTGTCCGGCAACCTGCGCGGCATTGGCTGGATGGCGCTGGCCACGGTGGCCTTCGTCACCATGCATGCCGCGGTGCGCGACATCTCACAGGACATGCACCCCTTCGAGGTCGCCTTCTTCCGACAGTTCCTCGGCATATTTGCGTTGGCGCCCTGGTTTATCCGCTATGGGCTGGCGCCGCTGCGGACCCAACGCATCGGTCTGCATACGGCACGGGCTTTCATCAATGTGATTGCCATGTTCGCCTTCTATTACGCGCTCAGCACGGTGCCACTGGCGCAGGTCTCGGCATTGGCGTTTTCGGTGCCGATTTTCACAGCCCTGCTGGCAATGGCGTTTCTGGGCGAGCGCGTTAGGCTGCGGCGCTGGGCCGCGATCCTGTTCGGGTTTTCCGGTGTGTTCGTCGCCTTCGTCCCCGATTACCTTGACGGCGGGGCGCCACAACTGGGCTCGCTGATGGTCGTGTTGTCTTCCTTTTTCTGGGCTATCGCGCTGATCTTCATCAAGGTGCTGGGGCGGACCGAATCCACCATCACGATCACCGCCTATATGGTGCTGTTGATGACGCCGATGTCGCTGTTGCCGGCGCTGGCGGTCTGGGAATGGCCAACCGCGGAACAATTTGGCTGGCTGCTGTTCATCGGCGTTATGGGAACGATCGGCCAATTGACCGTGGTCCAGGCGCTGAAGGAGGGCGAGACCCACGTGGTAATGCCGATCGACTTCACCAAGCTGATCTGGGCGGCGGGTTTGGGTTACCTTTGGTTTGGCGAAATCCCGACGGTCTTC
>CAXMQC010000336.1:0-9258 GCA_964195285.1 Akkermansiaceae bacterium | reverse complement strand
GGCATCCCGCGCTGCGCGATGCTTGCGCATCGGGCAAGCGGGATAACGCCGCGGATGGCCGCCGGAGGGCAACCCAAAGGGACGCGGCGCTTTCGGCCCGGGGCTGCGTCGCGGCCCTCGACCGTAGCCCCGCTACGCTCTTCGGACCGCTCCTGTCCCCGGACCGGAAGCGCCGCGTCAGAGCGATTCCATATGGCCGGAAAAGGCTCTTGGGGGGTAGTCTTGCAGTTTCCGCTGCGCACCCCATTTCATAACATCGGGCAATTCTTCTTCGAACCCTTCGACTCGAGGTTTGCATGACGCCGTCTATTTACGCTGGTTTTCGCGCCGTCGCCCTGACTGCGGCTATCGCTTTTTCCCTTTCCCCGCCGGCCCACGCCAAGGTCTTTTCGCCCGAAAGCTTTACGCTGGACAACGGCATGCAGGTGGTGGTGGTCAGCAACCACCGCGCGCCGGTCGTCACCCATATGGTCTGGTACCGGTCGGGCGCCATGGACCAGGCGCCGGGCCGTACCGGCGCCGCGCATCTGCTTGAGCATTTAATGTTCAAAGGCACCGAAGCGAATCCCGACGGCGTGTTCTCGCAGATCGTGGCACGCAATGGCGGGCGCGAAAACGCCTTCACCAGCCAGGATTTTACCGGCTATTTTCAATCCGTCGCCGCCGACCGGCTGGAGCTGATGATGGAGCTGGAAGCCGACCGCATGGTCAATCTGGTGCTGTTGCAGAAGGATATCGACACCGAGCGCGAGGTGGTACGCGAGGAGCGCCGCTCGCGAACCGGCAACGAACCCCGCAGCCGGCTGAACGAGCAGGCCACCGCCGCCTTCTATATGAACCACCCCTACGGCAAGCCGGTAATCGGCTGGGATCACGAAATCCAGGCCCTGACCCGCGCCGACCTGATGGACTATTACCGGTCCTGGTACGCGCCCAACAATGCCATCCTGGTGGTCGTCGGCGATGTCACGGTCGACCAGGTGCGCCCGCTGGCCGAGAAACATTACGGCGCCATACCCAGGCGCGATCTGGCGACCCGAATCGAGTGGCGCGAACCGCCGGCGGCCGCGGCCCAACGCATCACGCTGGCCGACCCGCAGGTTCGACAGCCAAGCTGGTCGCGGCGTTACCGCGCGCCCGGTTATGTCTATGGTGACAGCGTACACGCCTATCCGCTGGAAGTATTGGTGGACATTCTGGGTGGCGGGACCACCAGCCGCATCTATCGCAGCCTGGTAGTCGAGCAGAAGATCGCCGCCGGCGCCGGCGCTTGGTACAACGCCACGTCACGCGGCCCGACCAGCTTCGGCTTCTACGGCTCGCCATTGCCCGACGGCGAACTGGCCGCGATCGAGACGGCCATCGAGGCCGAGATCAAGAAATTGCTGCGCGACGGCGTGACAGATGACGAGGTCCAGCGGTCTATCGCGCGGCTGCAGGCCGAGGCCATCTATGCCCGCGACTCGCTGCGCGCGCCGGCCCAGGTATTGGGCGGCGGCCTGGTAATCGGCATGAGCGTCGAGGATATCGAGGCCTGGCCCGAACGGATCGGCGCGGTTACCGCCGAGGCCGTCAACGCGGCGGCGCGGGCGGTGCTGTCGGGCGACGCTTCCCTGACGACGTTGTTATTGCCCAAGAGCGCCGAGTCCGAAAAGGGAGATGGCTGATGACGAGATTCGGTCGAGCCACCCTGCCCGTCTTCATCCTGTTCCTCGCCGCAGGCGCGTTTATCGCGCCCCGACCGGCGGCCGCCGTTACGGTCGAGCGCGTCGAGAGCCCGGGCGGGATTGTCGCCTGGCTGGTGCGCGACAGTTTGGTGCCCCTGGTCTCCATCGAATTTTCCTTCCGCGGCGGGGCGGCGCAGGATCCCGACGGCAAGACCGGGCTGGCCGATATGACGACCAGCCTGCTGGACGAGGGCGCCGGCGACATGGACAGCCAGGCATTCCAGCGCAAGCTCAGCGATCTGGCGGTCTCGATCAGCTTCGACGCCGGAATGGACACCATCAGGGGCAGCCTCAAGACCCTGAACACGACGCGCGACGAGGCGGTCGACCTGCTGGCCCTGGCCTTGACGAAACCGCGCTTCGACGAGGATGCGGTGGAGCGCATCCGCCAGCAGATCCTGGCCGGCCTGGCGCGCCGGTCCACCGACCCCGACACGATCGCCGGGCGGGTCTGGTGGAAGGCCGTGTTCCCGAACCATCCTTACGGCCTGCCGTCTCAAGGCACGACCGAAACAATCGCGACGATCACCGCCGACGATATGCGCCGGCTGATTTCGGAACGATTCGCCCGCGATCAATTGATCGTCGGTGTCGTTGGCGATATCACGCCCGATGAACTGGCCCCCCTGCTGGATCGGGCCTTCGGCGCCCTGCCGGCCAACGGCAGGCCATTCATCATGGTAGCGCCCGAGCCCCAGGCGGCCGGCCAGATTTTCGTCGTCGAGAGCGAGGTGCCGCAAAGCGTGGTGCTGTTCGGCCATGGCGGGATCAGGCGGGAAGACCCCGATTACTATATCGCCTACACGATGAATTACATCCTCGGCGGCGGCGGGTTCGCGTCGCGGCTATACGAGGAAGTGCGCGAAAAACGCGGCCTGGCCTATTCGGTATACAGTTACATGACACCGCTGAGCGCCGCCGGTATCTATTCGGGCGGTGTTTCCACCGCCAACGCGCGCGTCGGCGAATCGATCGATGTCATTCGCGCCGAATGGGCGCGCATGCGCGACGACGGCGTTAGCGAGGCCGAGCTCAAGGATGCCAAGACCTATCTCACCGGCTCGTTCCCGCTGCGCTTCACCAGCACCAACCGCATCGCCCGCATGCTGGTCGGCATGCAGTACAACGATCTGGGCATCCGTTATCTCGAGGAGCGAAACGCCTACATCGAGGCGGTGACGCTGGACGGCATCCAGCGCGTCGCCAGGCGATTGTTGAAACCGGACGAGTTGACCATCGTCGTCGTCGGCAAACCCGAAGGTGTCAAGGCAACCGCCGAAGCCCCCGAGATCGGGGGGTAGCTAACCCGGCTCTCTCAACATCGCATTTACCCTCATACACATCTTTCGACAAGCTCAGGATGAGGTGTGTATTGATAGGTTAGCTGTAAATCCCCATCCTGAGATTAGCGGCGAATCCTCATCCTGAGCCTGTCGAAGGATGAAGCCAACCGGCCGGTCTCCACGGCGGGTGTATCTTGCCACCGCTATCCCGTCGCCATGCAGCCGCCGGCGACATCCTTGACGGTGGTCAAGCTCGAATCAACAAACAAGCTCTTGCGTAGCACGGCAAGCTCAGCCACAATATCTGGTAGGCAATGTCATACGAACAATCCATCGATACCTGTCTGGCCGCCGCCATCGGCAAACCCGGCCTGGACGAGGCGGAACTGACCGCCGCGCTGGAGCAGACGCTCGGCGGGCTGGCAAAACTGCGCGCCTGGCGCGACGATGGCTCGCTGCCCGTGCTGGCGCTGCCCGGCCGGCGCGACGACCTGGCGGCGCTTGAACCGGTGATCGCCCGCTACCGCGACCATTGCAGCGATCTGCTGGTGCTCGGCACCGGCGGCTCCAGCCTCGGCGGCCGCGCGCTTTATGCGTTGGCCAATCCCGGCGGTGGCCCGCGCATTCACTTCCTGGAAAATACCGATCCCTGGAGTTTCGATGCCGCGTTCAAGGGCTTGGACCTCGAGGCCACCGGCGTGATCGCCATCTCAAAATCCGGCGGCACGTCGGAAACCATGATGCAGTTCGCCAATACCCTGTCGCGTTATCGCAAGACGCTGGATGACGCCGCCGTATCCCGCCTGTTTACCGTCATCACCGAACCTGGCGACAACCCGCTGCGGCGACTGGCGGGCTGGTTCGCAATCCCCTGCCTCGACCATGACCCCGAGATCGGCGGGCGCTTTTCAGCCCTGTCGCTGGTCGGGCTGTTGCCGGCCGCCATCGCCGGTGTCGATATAGAGGCGGTTCGCGAGGGCGCGGCGCTAGTGCTGGAGGCCGCATTGGCGGCGGCGGACCCAAAGGACAGCGCGCCGGCGCTTGGCGCGGCGATCTCGGTTGCGCTGGCCCGCGAGCGTGGTATCGCCGCGACTGTCTTCATGGCCTATGCCGACGCGCTGCACGACACCGCGCTGTGGTTCCGCCAGCTCTGGGCCGAGAGCCTCGGCAAGGACGGCAAGGGCACGACGCCGATCGACGCGGTCGGCACGGTCGACCAGCACAGCCAGCTTCAGCTCTGGCTCGGCGGGCCGGCCGACAAGATGTTCACCATCGTCCATGCGCCGTCGGCCGGCCAGGGCGACCGGGCCGACCCGGAGATGCTGTCCGGCGCCCCGGAACTCGACTGGCTGGCCGGGCGCACTAGCGGCGATCTGCTGGCGGCCCATGCGCAGGGGACGGCCGATGCGCTGGCGGCGAACGGGCGGCCGGTGCGGTCGATGCGGCTTGACGCGGTGGACGAAAAGTCGCTCGGCGCACTGATGATGCATTTCATGCTGGAAACCATTGTCGCGGCGCATATGATGGGGGTGGACCCGTTCGACCAGCCCGCCGTCGAGGAAGGCAAGGCCCGGGCGCGCCGCTATATGGAAGAGACAGAAGGAGCGGGATCGTGAGCGCGATCCGCAAACTGCCGGAAACCCTGGTCAACCGCATCGCCGCGGGCGAGGTGGTGGAGCGCCCGGCCTCGGCCATCAAGGAGCTGGTGGAGAACGCCATCGACGCCGTCGCCACCCGCATCGACGTGGTGGCGCGCGACGGCGGCCGCACCCTGATCTCGGTCACCGACGACGGCCACGGCATGGACTCGGCTGAGCTCAGCCTCGCGGTGCAGCGCCACGCCACCTCGAAACTGCCGGACGGCGACCTCACCGACATCAGGAGCATGGGGTTTCGCGGCGAGGCCCTGCCCTCGATCGGCGCGGTCAGCCGCCTGACCATCACCAGCCGCCCAGGCAACGGCGACAGCGCCTGGCGCATCGATGCCGAGGGCGGCAAGACCGGCGAGCCCGAACCCGCCTCGCACCCGCCCGGCACCCGGGTCGAGGTCCGCGACCTGTTCTACGCCACCCCGGCGCGGCTGAAATTCCTGCGCGGCGAGCGCGCCGAGGCCAACGCGATCACCGACGTCATCAACCGGCTGGCCATGGCGCGCCCCGATATCGGCTTCTCGCTGAATGACGGCGTGAAGTACAAGGCCCGCCATGCCCCGGAGACCGGCGACTTGTTCGATGCCCGCCTGGCGCGGCTCGGCCGCATCATGGGGCGCGAATTCGCCGAGAACGCGCTGGCCCTCGACGCCGAGCGCGCGGGTGTGCGGCTGACCGGCTATGCCGGGCTGCCGACCCTGAACCGGGGCACCGCGCAGCACCAGTATCTCTTCGTCAACGGCCGCCCGGTGCGCGACCGGCTGCTGGTCGGCGCGGTGCGCGGGGCCTATGCGGATTTCCTGGCGCGCGGCCGCCACCCGATGGTGGCGCTGTTCCTGGAGGTCGACCCGCGCGAGGTGGACGTCAACGTCCATCCGGCCAAGGCCGAGGTGCGGTTCCGCGACTCCGGCGTGATTCGCGGGTTGATCGTCGGCGGCTTGCGCCATGCGCTGGCCGAGGCCGGACACCGGGCGTCTACGACCGTCGCGGCCGCCGCGCTGGGGGCGGTGCGCCAGGGTGAGGCCCTGGCCGGGTACCAGGGCGGTTATGGCGGCGCCTACGGCTACCATCCGTCGACCCCGTCGCGCGGCCTGGCCGAAGCGGTCGCCGAATTCCAGGCGCCGTTCGACCATATGCCGCCCTCGGCCCCGCCCTCGATGGAGGCGCCGGACCCGGGCGACGAGCCGCGGCCGGTGCGCGATTATCCGCTGGGCGCGGCGCGGGCGCAGCTGCACGACACCTACATCGTCGCCCAGACCGCCGACGGGCTGGTCGTGGTCGATCAGCATGCGGCCCATGAACGCCTGGTCTATGAGCGCATGAAGGCGGCCCTGGCCGACAGCGGCGTCGCCCGCCAGGGCCTGTTGCTGCCCGAGGTGGTGGAGCTGGACGAGGCCGGGGCGCGGCGCCTGACCGACCGCGCCGGTGAGCTGGCCGAGTTGGGCCTGACGCTGGAGCCCTTCGGCGAGGGCGCGGTGGTGGTGCGCGAGGCCCCGGCGATGCTGGGCGAGGTCGACGTGCCGTCGCTGGTCCGCGATCTCGCCGACGAGTTGGCCGAGCTGGGCCAGGCGCTGAGCCTGAAGGAGCGGCTCGAGGAGGTCTGTTCCACGATGGCCTGCCACGGCTCGGTGCGCGCCGGCCGCCGCCTGACCCTTGACGAGATGAACGCCCTATTGCGCCAGATGGAAGCCACCCCCCATTCCGGCCAATGCAACCACGGCCGCCCGACCTATGTTGAACTCAAGCTGGCCGATATCGAGAAGCTGTTCGGCAGGCGGTGAGCGAGAGCGAACACCGAGCGCCGGCCTTATCCTGAACCTGCCGAACAACGATCCGCCGTTCCATGGCGGCGCGAAGGGACCGAGGCCGCCGATATTGTTGGCCACAGCCGTCTCATGGAAGTCGATGAGTCTGGTATTGTCGCGCGGCAAAAGGCCATCCAGAGCGAACTGAACAATCCGAAAGTCAAGGAATTCGGCGGCCGGGTTTTTTATAACAACCGTCAATGGCGCGCGCGTCTGCCCCAGTCGCAACACAATTGTCTGGTACAAAATAGGGAGTATCCATGACCGATATACCGCCGGAGGTTGGCCTTTGATCAGGACGAAATTGGTTCGCGCATTCTCGAAGATGCACCACCACGCCGGACTTGCCGGCGTTGCATTGCTGGTAATGTCGGTGGGGCTCTCTCTACCGGTTTCGATCGAGGGCGATAACCTTGCGAGCAACCCTGCGATGGCGCGCGGCGGCGGCAACGGCGGCGGCAATGGCGGCGGCAATGGCGGCGGCCACGGCAATGGCCGCGGAAACGGCAATGGCCGCGGCGGTGATGGAGGAAATCATCTGCAGGCTGCCGCGCATGACAACGGCGGCTCACGCAAGGGTAATGCGAGCGGTCACCTACACGCGTCGAGCCACGGCCACCAGGTACAGGTTGCCACGGCGAACAAAGAATTCGGTCAAGAGACGTCCCGCCGAGGTTCGCTCAACGCCGCGAACGCCGCACCCCAGGCTTTCGAAAACGCGAGTGGCAATTCGGTAATCGGCGCGCTCCGGGACTACATGGACTCCCTTGTTGATTTCGTATTCAGCGGCGACCCGCAGGATGCCCAGGACGCTGCGGATGCCCTGGAAAGAGCCGCAAACAAGGATGACCTGATCGACGTGGCCGTCATCGACCAGGTCAATGAACAGCTGGACGGCAAGCGGGAAGGCTTCTCCCACGAAGCCGTAAGCGGCGAGCCTATTCACGACACGGAAATCGACATCGATCTCCTGCTTAATTCGTCTCCCTGACGGCGGGCGGCGCGAGGGGTCGTACCTTACGCCTGCATATAATCCAGAGCAGACGTCGGAAACGTTCGAGGTAATCGGATGTGCGCTTTGGCGCCTGCGACATCTCCCGATTGCAACTGGCTTTGCCGCGCGTTTACGATAGTCCGCGACAACCCGATGTTTCGGTGATTTCATAGCGTCATTCCCCGCATCGTCATCTCGAACAGGAAGGGTGGCCACAGCATGAGTGACATCACGGTAATCGGACTTGGGATGATGGGCTCGGCACTGGCACGGGCCATACAACAGGCGGATCATGGCTTGACGGTCTGGAACCGGTCGCCGGGCAAAATGCAGCCCTTCGTCGATGACGGCGCGGCGGGCGCGCCCGATGTTGTTTCAGCCGTCACCGCAAGCCCCGTGATTCTGGTCTGTATCGATAACTATGCCGTGACAAACAGGTTGCTGCAATCGGACGAGATTACGCCCCTGCTGGCGAGCCGGACGGTGGTCCAGCTCAGCACCGGCACGCCACGTCAAGCACAGGAAACCGGCGATTGGATGAAGCTGCATGATGTTTCCTATCTCGATGGCGCCATCCTCGCCGGCCCGGATAAAATCGGCTCGGACGACGCGCAATTATTGCTGTCGGGAGACGAAGCGGCCCATCGGCAGGCAGGCCACCTGCTGGACTGCCTTGGCGGCACAGTGCGCTATCTGGGAGCCAATGTCCGAGCCGCATCGGCACTCGATTTGGCGTGGCTGTGCATCCGTTACGGCCGGTTCATGGCCCTCATACACGCCGCAAGTATAGGCAAATCCGAAGACGTCGGGGTGGATGAGTTCATATCCCTGTTCCCCGATAGTCCCAACATCCAATACTACGCGAATGTTATTCATGAAGAGAGTTTCCATGAACATACGGCATCCCTCACGGTATGGGATGCCGCGCTACAGCGTATTCAGCAACAAGGTGTTGACGCCGGCATCAATACGGATATCCCGGATTTCGTCGCCGGATATTTCAAGAAAGCCCTCGATGCGGGATTTGGCGAGGAAAATGTGATGGCTCTGGTCAAAGTACTGCAAGCCGATACTGGAAAATAAGGCATTGCCAAAGCAGAGGATTTTCCTTTCATAATACCCTCAAATCTGGCGCCAAGGGCTATCGAATTGAGCGTGCCGTCGGGCTCCTTCCCACTCTTGGGCGTGCTTCCAATGATGACACCGTCGTTGTGGCCCATGTGCCAGTCGACTATACCGAATGCATGAAGCTGACGGAGAAATTGGGGCGGCTTGTCTGCACGATTTGAACCTCCATTGTCGCCCCACCTCCATTGTCCACGCCAGAACCAAAGATAATCGGAGCGAAGTATTGCACTACACCCTTCAAGTCCCCGGAGCCAAGAGCGCGGGCGTCCTGGAAGTCACCTCTCCTTTCGATGGGAAAGCCGTTGCTACGGTTGAAACGATCGATGATTCCGGCGCCGAACGGGCGCTGCAAGTGGCCAGCAAGCTCTACGACGATCGCGAGGCATGGCTTCCTGCACACGAACGCGTGGCCATCCTGGAGCGCACGGCCGGGTTGATGCGGGATCGCTTCGATGCCCTCGTCCACATGGCGGTACTCGAAGGCGGCAAACCATTGAGGGATACCCGGATAGAACTTGAGCGGGCGATTGACGGGGTCAAGAACTGTGTCGAGTGCATCCGAAGCGAACATGGGTCGGAAGTGCCGATGCAACTCAATGCTGCTTCCACCAACCGCGTGGCTTTTACGCGGCGAGAACCCTTTGGCGTGGTGGTCGCGGTTAGCGCCTTCAA
>CAXMQC010000335.1:0-7335 GCA_964195285.1 Akkermansiaceae bacterium | reverse complement strand
TCTTCAATTTGCCGCGCCTGCGCGCGCGTATCGAGGACGCCTCCGGGGCACGGCTCGGCGACGAGGGCCGCAAATCGATCGCCACCCAGTTGCGGGTAAAAATCGCCGAGGTGGAATCGATGGAAACCCGGCTTGGCGCGCATGACCAGTCGCTAAATGCGCCACTGACGGAAAATTCCGAGGACGATTGGCAGGATTTCCTGCCCGACCAAAGGCCCAGCCCCGAAGACATCGCCATCGGCATGCGCGACGGCGAGACGCGGTCGCGCTGGCTGGCCGAGGCGTTGGGGGAATTGAGCCCGCGCGAACAGACGATCATTCGGCAGCGTCGCCTGACCGATGAAGGCGCGACTCTGGAAGAGCTTGGCCGCGAGTTGGGCGTCAGCAAGGAACGGGTCCGACAGTTGGAAAGCCGTGCCCTGAACAAACTGCGCGATTCGATCAGCCGCCGCGTCGAAAGCCCACGCGACCTGCTGCTTGAGAACTAACGGGTTTCGAATCTCGTGGCGGCGACCG
Organism: Akkermansiaceae bacterium; assembly: GCA_964195285.1. GTDB lineage: Bacteria > Pseudomonadota > Alphaproteobacteria > UBA8366 > JADFVY01 > JADFVY01. Next base: position 6,819 of record CAXMQC010000335.1, on the reverse strand, counting down.
CCCCATTTCTACCAAAGCTCGCTGATAAAGACTTATTTGACCAGCTTTACGATGCGCCCGGGTTCAATAGCAGTCTGGCCGTCAAGATCGTTGAGCACCGAGAAGCGCCGCACGGCATGATCGGTGAATCCGCCTTGCGAGGCCAGACCGAACAGACTGTCGCTTTCACCCACGCTTGCGATCCGGATACGCAGTGGCTGCAATTGGTCCGCTTCGGATTCGCTGATCATGCGGAAACTATAGGTTATGCCGCGCATACCCTCGCTTAGCAGCGGCGTCATCGCCGATGGCGAGATAAACAGAAAGCGGTAAATCACGCCGGTATCGACCCTGATGGCGACAAGCCGGAAGTCGACGAGGCCCTGTTTGGTCTTGTGGCGCAACCACCCGGTTGCCGCCTCCATGCCGTTGATCGTCAACTGCCGTAGGTCCTGCAGCAAGATGCCCTCCGCCCAGATCGATTCCAGGTAATCCAAAATCGGGCCGCGCACCAGCCGGCTTGACGGCTCGAACAATACGATCGCGCCATCCGCGCCAATGATGGTTACGCGCCGGCTGTCCGGATAGATCGTATAGCCGTCGGGCACGTCGAAGGCGACCCGGCGGATTGGATGCTTGTAGCTCTTCCCGGTGACAAAGCCGTACTCACGGCGATTGCCGTATAGCAGCCCGTCGATGGCGACCAGGTAGTCGCGCTTGCCGGTGGTAAAGGAGTCGCCCGCTACGTCGTTGGTAAGCGCGCTCGACTGTGCGATCCGATCCTCCGTCAGCGGATGGGTCGAGGAATAGCCGCGGGCTTTGCGCTGCTCCAGGGTAAGGCCGGCGATATCCGCTTCCAGATCGGTCTGCGCCTTCAATTTCCGCAAGAACACATTCATGGAATGAGGGTCGTATCCGGCACGCTGCATGTAACGTATGCCCACTTTGTCGGCTTCGAGTTCCTGGTCTTGGGTAAAGCCGCCAAACGTCAAATCCATGCCAATGGCCGCCATGTCGCTGAGTACGGGGAGCTCGAAGTCACACAGGAATGTGGCGCAAAATCGTTCCTGCGCCCTCATACGGCTCAACCGCTGTGCGCCGTGCCGGGCCGTAACATGCGCCAACTCATGGCCTAGGACGCCGGCTAGTTCCGCCTCGCTGCTGACCAGCGCCAACAGTCCCCGGGTTACATATATATAGCCGCCGGGCAACGCGAAGGCGTTGATGCTGGGGCTGTCCAGAATTGTGAACTGATAATCGAAATTGCGGGTTTTGCTCTGTTCGGCCAATTCCTGCCCGACGCGCTCGACATATGCCGCCAGCGCGGGGTCGTAATAAACACCGCCGAATTCAGCCAGAACCTGCCTGTGCGCCTCGGCGCCGATCTCTTTTTCTTCTTCCGGCTTGACGGTATTGAAGTCCAGGCTGCCGGTCTCCTGGTTGATTTCGCACCCGCCCAGCAGCAATACCGCTACGATCGGCAGCAATGAACGTAGCAGAGACCGGAACAAATCCCCGCCCGATTCCGGAATCAATAAAACGGGAACTGTTCCGGATTTTGGCATTATCCCTCGATAACCAGCTTCGTCTTGTTTCCGGCGACCAGGCGGTCGCTGTCCTCCAGCCCATTCAGCATCCGGAAATATTCCGTCTGGAATTTGGTGAATGGCATGCGCCGGGCCAGGCTGGTGGCGGTGTCACCGGGCTGTATTCGGGCAATCCTTACCCGCCAGGGCCGTACCGCGTCGGCCTGGGCCCTGCTGAGTTTTCTGAAACTGCCAATGGTTTGCTGGAAGGCGCCCGGCAGATTGGCGGCGCCGTCGCCCGGCGCCACCGCAAGGAAACGGAATATCCTCTTGTTATCAAACCGGATTGCCGCGACGCGCGCCAGCAGGCGCTCGCTTTTGCTGTCGATATAGGTTTTCGCGGTCGCCGCCGGCAGGGCGCCCAGTCGCGTTGCCGCGAGGTCCTGGAGGTCACGCTCCTTGCCCCAGTCGTTGGCAATATAGCTGGTCATCTCTCCCTCGAACGGTTTGTCGGCGTCGTCGAACTTGATGATGACCTTCTTCGATTCGTTGACCGCAAGCACCGCATCGGGCGAGTTGTGCATCATGAACCCTTGCGGCACCTGGAAGCTGAGGCCCAAACCGGAATGGGTGAAGGTTCGGTCGCGGATATAACCCTGATCCGGCGAATCGCCGTAGATCAAATTGTCGATGCGTTGCAGATACCCGTCACGGTCTGTCACGCCCTGGCCGCCGCGCGCGCCGGCGAGCTGCATCGCCTGCTGCACGCGTTCCTTGGTGCGTGGATGGGTCGCCATGATGTCGCGCTGGTCCACCTTGTTGGGGTCCCGCCCGGCGACCCGTGCCTGCAGGCGGCTGTTGGCGCGCATCTTGGCCAGGAAACTGGTCATTGCGGCCGGGTCGTATCCGGCGCGGCTGATATAGCGCACACCCAGCCGGTCGGCTTCCAGCTCCTGGTCGCGCGAAAAACTGGTCAGGTACAGGCCGCCGACCGCCTGGCCGACCTGCCCCGCCCCCAACAATCCGCTGAACACGCCGGCGACTGTGGCGTTGCTCATCCGCTGCGAGCTGTGTCGGGCCACCACATGGCCCAGTTCGTGGCCGATGACGCCCGCCAGTTCAGCCTCGCTGCTGGCCAACGCCATCAGGCCTCGCGAAATATAGACATATCCGCCGGGCGTGGCGAAGGCATTGACGATCGGGTTGTCTAGCACGGTGAAGGTAAACTGCTCGCCGGGTGTCTCGGAAACGGCCGCCAGTTTACGCCCAAGATATTCGACATATTCCGCAATACGAGGATCGTTGTAAACGCCGCCAAATTCCTTGATCAATTTTGGATAGGCGTCCTTGCCCATCTGTTTTTCCTGCGATTGCGAAACCAGCATGAAGTTTCGCCCGCCAGTCGCCGGATTGACGGCGCAGCCCGCTAAGCCTGAGGCCAGGGCCGAACAGGATAGACCGCAAAAATGTCGTCGCGTCAGCGCCATTTTTTTCTCTCCAACTGTACTGTAGATGGTTAGTGTTAAGAATTGGCTTTCCCGCGCGATTGCGCAAGGCGGAATATTACCACAAGGATTCGACATTGCGGGAACTCGCAACACCACGTCGTTTTTGCCAACCAGCCTTGATTTTTCTGGTGGTATTGGTTGGCGCCATCCCGCCGGTCGCATCATATGGCGCGGCGGACGGCGTGCTGGCGCAGCTGGCCGTCGGCGAGCGCGCGACGGTCGTCGATATTGTTGACGGTGACACGGTGCGCCTGGACGATGGCTGGCAGGTTCGGCTGGTTGGCGTTCAGGCGCCAAAACAACCGCTGGGCCGCAAAAATTTCAAAAAATGGCCACTTGCCGATGAAGCCAAATCGGTATTGGAGGCGTTGCTGCTGAACCGGGAGGTGGTACTGGCCTATGGCGGCCAGCGTGTTGACCGCCATGGACGGCGGTTGGCGCATCTGTTCCTCGCCGATGGAACCTGGATCCAGGGGGAGTTGCTGTTGGCGGGCATGGCGCGGGTCTACAGTTTCCCGGACAACCGCGCCGTCGTGGCCGAAATGCTGGCGGCCGAAGGCAGCGCCAGACGCGCCCGTGCCGGCATCTGGGGCGATCAATGGTATGCGGTTCGCGCGGCCGACGGCCTGGCGCGCGATATCGGCAGTTTCCAGCTTGTCGAGGGTCGCGTCGTCGATGCCGCGGATGTGCGGGGCACCGTCTATCTGAATTTCGGCGCCGATTGGCGCAGCGATTTCACCGTTAAGGTCGCGAAACGCAGCCGAAAGAGCTTCGACGCCGCCGGAGTCGGTCTGCAGGCGTTGGAAGGTCGGATTGTGCGTGTTCGTGGTTGGCTTGACGAGTATAACGGCCCTATGATTGTAGCGACCCATCCTGAACAGATCGAAGTTCTGGATAACTGAGTGTGTAATGCGGCACTATGACGGCAGGATGACGAAAAACACGCCCCGCGGAATCTCCCGCAACCGGCTTTACCCGGAAATCGAGCCCTATACGCAAGGCCGGTTGGCGGTCGATCCGCCGCATAACCTGTACTGGGAAGAATGCGGCAACCCGACGGGTTCGCCGGTATTGTTTTTGCACGGCGGACCCGGTGCCGGGATCGCCGCCACGGCACGACGGTTTTTCGATCCCCGCCATTATCGCATTATTCTGATGGACCAGCGCGGCGCCGGCCAATCGACCCCGCATGCCGAAACTGCCGGCAACAACGTCGAGGCGCTGATTGCCGATATCGAGGCGTTGCGCAAGAACCGCGGTGTCGATCGCTGGCTGGTGTTTGGCGGATCCTGGGGCGCGCTGCTGGCGCTGGCCTATGCCCAGTCCCATCTCGCGCGGTGCCGCGGATTGATCCTGCGTGGCATTTTTCTGGGTGGGCAAACGGAAATAGACTGGTTTTTCGATGGCATGAGACGCTTCTTCCCCGAAGCCGGCCGCGCCTTCGCCGGCCATCTGCCGCCGGCGGAGCGAGACAATTTGCTGGCTAGTTTCCATCGCCGTCTCTCTGATTCCGATCCCGCCATTCATATGCCCGCGGCGCTGGCCTGGCGGCGCTACGAGACCGCCTGTTCGGGCCTGATCCCGCGCGACGACTTAAACATTCGAAAGGAAGATCATCAGGCTGCCCTGGCGCTGGCCCGGATCGAGGCTCATTATTTCTCGCACAAATGCTTCCTGCATGACGGGGCATTGCTGGCCGGCGCGCGGCGCCTGGCGGTCATTCCCGGCGTCATCGTGCAGGGACGCTATGACATGGTCTGCCCGCCGCATGTCGCTGATCAGCTGGCCGCCGCCTGGCCAAGGGCGCGCTACGAGATCGTTGCGGATGCCGGCCATTCGGCGATGGAACCGGGCATCACGGCCGCCCTGGTCGCCGCCACCGAACGCTTCAAATCGCTGCGGTAACAGTCCCGCGCCGTCTGGCAAATATCAGGTTGATAGGCTATATAGCGGGTCCGGGCGCCCGTAGCTCAGCAGGATAGAGCACCAGATTCCTAATCTGGGGGTCGCAGGTTCGAGTCCTGCCGGGCGCACCAATTTTTTCGTCAGTCCAGATACCGCAGAAACCGCTCGCTCCCCGGCGTGGCGTAGAGATTGCCGTAGGCGTCGTAGCAGCCGGTTCCTGAATATTCCGCCAACCGGCCGTTCAAATTGCCGGTGCCGTAGATGGTGCGGCAATTGCCCAGCACCGGTTGCGGCGGCGCCACATAGACCGTGCGCGGCGGCGCAATGAGATGCCCGATAAACGCGCCAAGCAGCAGACTGCCGGCGATGACGGCGGCGTCGCCATGGCCGTAATAATTGTAGCCGTAATAATTGCGGCCGTAATAATTGTGGCCGTAATAATTATAGCCGTAATGTTTGCCATAACCGCCCCCACGGCCGTGGCGATATCCGTCCGCGCTGGCCGGCGCGGCAAAGGCAACGGCTGCAACAAGGCATGTCGCGGCGATTATTTTCCTGATCATGAACAGCTCCCGTCTACTTCCCCCGGCGGGGAGTATAGCAGATCGGCGGGCGAAATTCACCCTTGTCCCGTGATCAGCGGTACGAACGCGACGGGCAGGCCACGTTCCTCGCTGACCTCGCCGTCCTCACCGCGGATCACCAGCGTCAGCGCCTGTTCGTAGTGCCCGGTCCCGACCGGGATAACCAGGCGGCCGCCTGGCGCGAGCTGATCAACCAGCGCCGCCGGGATTTCGCTGGCCGCGGCGGTAACCAGGATGCCGTCGAAGGGCGCCTGTTCCGGCCAGCCGTCGCCGCCGTCGCCGGTCTTCACATGGATATTGTCGTAGCCCATGCGGACAAGCCGCGCCGCCGCGGCCTCGGCCAGTTCGGGAATGCGTTCGATACTCCAGACCTCGGCCACAACCTTGGCCAGCACGGCGGCCTGATAGCCGCACCCGGTGCCGACCTCCAAGACGCGCATCCGACCGTGTGGACGCAGCATCTGGGTCATGGCGGCGACGATATAGGGCTGCGAGATTGTCTGCCCCTGACCGATAGACAGAGGCATGTTTTCGTAAGCGTATGGTTTTTCCCAGCGCGGCACGAATTCATGGCGCGGCACTTGCGCCATCGCATTGCGCACGGCTTCGCTCAGCTGCTCACCGCCCAGCCATCGCGCCGTGTCGCGAACTTCCCTGTCGATTTCCGACAGCAATCGTTCGCGTGCGGCGGCCTGTTTTTCGGTTATCCCGGCATGCGTTTCGCCGGGTCAGTCGAAGTCGAAATTGTCGAACTCACTAATCTTCCAGCCGCCGGCCTGTTCGAAAGTAACGGCGCGCTGGCGGATCAACGCATTGCCCTTGTCGTTTTCGGCCAGGAAATAGCGGAACTTCACCTGTGTAATGGCCTCGTTGATCCGAAAGTCGAAAATCTCGTAACTGAGATAGGTCTCGGCGCCGAAACGGTCGCGGCGCAGCGCATTGACGTCACCATAGCGTGGGCTCAGCACGGGGCTGAGATATTCGTTCACGCTGGCGCCGCGCTTGAGGGCCGCAAAAAATCCGGTCAACGCATCCTGGGCCTGCAGGACGGCGTTCATTTCGGCCTTCTCCAGGCCGGAGACTTCCGGATGTTCGCGCACGCTGCGCGAAATCTGATGTTCCGTAAACAACGCGTCGGAGAAAGCCTTGCCGATGGCGTCCTGGCCCGCCGCCGGCGTGGCGGCCCAGCCGATCACGATCGCCGCCATCGCCAGAAATCTAATAATTCGCAGCATGCCTGCTCCTTTCAGCGCCTGCACAATAACTGTCCCGCGAATCAAAGCATAATATCGTTAACATGAAGTTATACCAAGACTT
>CAXMQC010000334.1:0-3882 GCA_964195285.1 Akkermansiaceae bacterium | reverse complement strand
CCTTCGGCGTGGTTTTGCCGTTGGCCTTGACACGATGGATTATATAATCGGTTACAAGTCGTTGAGTTTTATGTGAGTTTGTTGTGATGGAGAGCTCGAACTCGAGGGCGTCTCCCATGGTTACGGTGGGCGTATTCACTGAAAGTCCAACCGACGACAATTCCGGCCGTCCATACCCCAGAACCTTGAGGCAGTCCCGATTGCCGGCCTTGACCAGGCTGCGGCAGGCATGGCGGACCAGCCGCTTGCGCTCCTCGCTGGCGCCGGTCAGCCAGCGCCGGGCGACATCGACAACCAGGTCGGCGTGATCCTTGGCAATGTCGTTGAGGTTGTTCGCCACCGACCGCCGCACATAGTCCGACTCGTCGTCCTTCAGGCTCTCCAGCAACGGCAGGATGGGCGACGGATCGCGCACGAAATCGGTCAACCGCGAGGCCCAGGGCAGGCGCGGCCGCGTGCCCTCCGATACCAGCCTGCGAACATGTCGGTTGCCGTGGCGGACCCAGCCCGCGAGGTTTTCCAGCGTCTGCTTCGGCTGGTCGGCCAGGAACCGCCGGATCGCGAACTCGGCCGACGAACGCTTGGTCATTTCCTTCAGCGTCGACAGCGCAACGTCGAGATGGCCCGCGCCCCGTTCGGCGACGTAAATCGTCATCGGCATGACCGCCCAACCCTTTACGCCATCTTCGGTAATGCCGACATCCATCTCGGTCAGGGTGGCGTCCTCGGCTGGATGCAGCGTGGCCAGCAAAAGGCCGCAAGCCTCCGGGAATTCCCGCGGCAAATGTCTGGTGAGAGCCGCGGCAATCCAGTTGGCGCGATCCTTCAGCTCCAACGCCTCCAGGCCCCCGCAGGCGTCGGCGGCGAAGCCATCGCGATCGAATTCCGGCCATTGCCGCGCCAGGTGATCGGCCATGCGGTTGACGAGCGCGGGGTTGAACATGTTCTTGAAAGGCTCGGGCATGCTGTTGTCGATCCTACTCTACTGCCTGGCGGATATTCTCGAACTCTGCTTCCAGACCGCTGCAATCGGCGGCGAAGTCATCGTCCGACATGCCCGGCAATTGCAGGGCGGTGAACAGCAGCAGGCTGCCACCATCGGGCAGGGCGGCCACACGCACCGGGTAGGTCGCCATTGTTTCCTTTACCGGACCGCTCGCCATGTCGACGACACCGGTATCCGGGTCCGCATCGATGCGGAAATAGACTTCGCCCATGGGCGTCGTGACCTTGTGATCGTCGCCTTCTTTCCTGAGCTCCTTGCAGTAGCCCGTCGCCCAGCGCGGCAGGTTCTCGATGTCGGCGAGATAGGCGAACACGCTGTCGCGCGGCGCGTTGAAGTAGGCGGTGACGGTATTGCTGTTCATGCCGGTAGCTCCTGGTTCGACTGTTTCGGTGAAATCGGATATACTGACAATCTACTGACAGCATGGTGTCAGCAATGATGTGGTTTGCTAATACCAAGGAGCGCTGATAGTGACCCATTTGACCGATTTCCCTTGTTCGATCGTCAGGCGCGGTTTGCGCCGTGGTGTTGTGCACCACAAGCGGATCGCAACGCCGCGAGCGGCCAAGGGAAACCGGCCTTCGGTGGCGCGCGGCGACCCACCGGGTGTGTTGCGACCCTTGCCAGATGCGGCGGCATCGCGCCGCGGGCCGCGCCTGCCCGGCGGGTCGCCGCACGCCATCAAATGGGTCACTATCAGCGCTCCTTGGTATTAATGGCCAGAAAATCAGACCGTCTCTTTCAGATCGTCAATATGTTGCAGGGGCGCCGGACCGCGTTGACCGCCGCGCGTATCGCCGAACGGCTGGAGGTCACCCCGCGCACCGTCTACCGCGATATCCAGGATCTGATGATGTCCGGCGTGCCGATCGTCGGCGAGGCCGGAGTCGGCTACATGCTGGACCGGCGCTATCATCTGCCGCCTATCATGTTCGACGACGAGGAGATTGAATGCCTCGTCCTGGGTATGGCGATGGTCGCCAGCTGGACCGATCGCGATACCGCCGGCGTCGCCCGCCGCACCCTCGCCAAACTGCGTGGCACGATGGGCATGGCGCAGCGCGAGGCCCTGGCTTCGGTCGCCCTGTTCGCGCCGCAGAGCGCCGCCAAGCCACCCTGGAACATCGATTTCAGCGATATCCGGCGATCGATCCGCGACGCGGTCAAGGTTAGCATTGCTTACGCGGACGAAGCCGGCGCGCGGACCGAGCGGGTGGTGCGACCGCTGGCGCTGGCGTTCTTCGGGCCGGTCTGGGTGATGTCCGGCTGGCGCGAGTTGCGTAACGATTTCCGGAATTTCCGCCTCGACCGATAATACCAAGGGTGGCTGACAATGACCCGTTTGATGGCTGCTCGGCGGCCCGCTGGGCAGGCGCGGTCCGCAGGCCACGATGCCACCCCATCGGGCAAGGGCCGCAACGCACCCCGCGGGCCGCCGAGCGCCACCAAAGGCCAGGGAACCCGGTCAAACGAGTCATTGTCAGCCACCCTTGGTATAACGCCTGGCCCGGCCAAAAAAAGCCGCCCCCGAAGGGGCGGCCGTAAATATTCGGGTAAATTCGCCGGGTCTGTCAGACGCTGTAATACATGTCGAATTCGACCGGATGCGGGGTCGTCTCGAAACGCAGGTTCTCTTCCCATTTCAGCTCCATGTAACCGTCGATCTGGTCGTCGGTGAACACGTCGCCCTTCTTCAGGAAATCGCGGTCGGCGTCCAGGCATTCCAGCGCCTCGCGCAGCGAACCGCAGACCGTGGGAACGTTGTAGCGCTCTTCCGGCGGCAGGTCGTACAGGTTCTTGTCCATCGCATCGCCCGGATGGATGCGGTTCTCGATGCCGTCGAGGCCGGCCATCAGCATGGCGGCGAAGGCATAGTAGGGGTTCGCGCCCGGATCGGGGAAGCGGACCTCGACGCGCTTGCCGGCGGGGCTGGCGGCATGTGGGATGCGGCAGGCGGCCGAGCGGTTGCGCGCCGAATAGGCCAGCAGCACCGGCGCCTCGAAGCCCATGACCAGTCGCTTGTAACTGTTGGTCAACGGGTTGGTGAAGGCGTTCAGCGCCTTGGCATGCTTGATCATGCCGCCGATATAGAACAGGCAACTCTCCGACAGGTCGGCATAGAGCGAGCCGGCGAAGGTGTTCTTGCCGTCCTTCCAGATCGACTGATGGGTATGCATGCCCGACCCGTTATCCTCATAGACCGGCTTGGGCATGAAGGTGGCCGTCTTGCCGTACTGGTGGGCGACCATATGGGTCACGTACTTGTATATCTGCAGATTGTCGGCCGAGCGCACCAGCGAGTCGAATTTCAGCCCCAGCTCATGCTGCGACGGGGCAACCTCGTGATGGTGCTTTTCCATGTCCAGCCCCATGTCGATCATGGTGGTGACCATTTCCGAGCGCAAATCCTGGGCCGAATCGACCGGTGGAACGGGGAAGTAACCTCCCTTGACGCGCGGGCGATGGCCCCAGTTGCCCTCTTCGTAGGCCTTGCCGGTGGCGGATGGGTCTTCATCGGAATCGTACTCATAGTACATGCGGTTCGGCGAGGTCTCGAATCGCACGTCGTCGAACACGAAGAACTCGGCTTCCGACCCGAAATAGGCGGTGTCTCCGAATCCGGCCGACTTCATGTAGGCTTCGGCGCGGCGGGCGGTGGAACGCGGATCGCGCTCGTAGGGCTGGCCGGTCAAGGGCTCGACCACGTCACAGAACAGAACCAGCGTCGGCTGGGTCGCGAACGGGTCCATCACGGCGGTGTCGCAGTCGGGTATCAGGCTCATGTCGGACTCGTTGATGGCCTTCCAGCCTTCGATCGACGAGCCGTCGAACATGATGCCCTCGGTCAGCAGATCCTCGTCGATGGTGGCGACGCA
>CAXMQC010000333.1:0-4168 GCA_964195285.1 Akkermansiaceae bacterium | reverse complement strand
CTGGCCAGCTGGTCGGTGCTGCCGGATTCACCCTACCAGACCCTCGAGGACATCATCGTCGCGGCTAAGAAGAACCCGGGCAAGATTTCGATCTCCACCTCGGGCACGGGCGGGCTGTGGCATGAATTGGCGGCGATTGTTTCCGAAGGCGCCGGGATTAATCTCAAGTTCGTTCCTTACAAGGGTGGCAAGGCGGCGACGCTGGCCGGCCTGCAGGGCGAAGTTGATATCGCCGGCGGCGGCGTGCACGAACATATCGAGCATATCCGGGCCGGCAATCTGCGCAACCTGCAACAAACCGGCAAATCCAACCTGATGGTCGAAGGAGTTGGCGAGCTTCGTTCGTTCGGCGATGCCATCCCGAGCCTCAAGCCGCTGCTGCCGCTGTCGGGTATCTACAACATTGCGCTCAAACGCAGCACACCGGTGGAGATTCTCAAAGAAATTGAGAAAGCCTTTGTTGCCGCGGTGCATTCCGATGCCTTCGGCGCAATCGCCAAGAAGAAGTTCTTCGAGATCGACATCCGCACGGGCGCGGATGCGGACCGGCGCGCGGCTCAGGTCGAATGCGTTACCGCATCCACCTTCGTCAAGGTGCAAAAACATATCGGTAAACCGATCCGCGGGCCCAAGGAACTGGGTCTGCCGGAACCGGAAGATTTCGATGCCTGGTGGCCGCCGAAAGGCTACAAGCCTCGCATGACCTGATCGTCTCGGCGACAAGTGGGGTTCGGCGCGATTCGGAACCTATGTTTCCTGCCCGACGGAGCCGCTTCAGCTTGGCTGAAGTGGCTCTGACGGCGGGTCGGTCAACAGCGCATGCCGGGACAGGATGCAAGACGACAATAACGGCCCAGAATCCGGTGAAAAGTTTGAATTCGCCGGCGAGGAAGACAGCGGCGAGTTGGTAAGCGCGCGGCAGAACCTTGCCGCGGCCCTGTTTCTGGGGGCGGTCGCGATCCTGGCCATGGTCCTGGCCCTGACAATGGAAAATACCGGGGGCAGTATATATTCGGCCGCGGGGCTGCTTCCGTTCCTGGTCGGGTTGAGCCTGTTCGGCATGGCGGTAGGGCTTGGCGCGATGGCGGTTCGCGATGGCGGGGCCAAAGATTTTTTTCAAAATGTCAACGGTCTCGGCGTTTATTTCGACGATATAGAACGGCGTCGGACCATCCTTCTGGTCGCCATCGTGACTGCCTATATTGCGCTGGTCGACCAGGTGACCTTCGAACAGCGCTTTCCGATCGGCGGCTTCGATCTCCGGTTCAGCGGTTATGAGCTGTTTTCGATCGCCGCGCTGACCCTGATCCTGCGCATATTCTGGCGCAAGCCGATCCCCCATTGTCTGCTTGTTTCGGCCGGCATGGTTTTGACGCTGGCCGCGATATTCCGCTACGGCTTCAGGATTCTACTACCGGGTCTCGGCTGAAGCCATGATCTGGGACCAGATAGTCGAGCAGTTCAGCGCCGCCTTCACGCTGTATATGCTGTTCATATGCCTGCTGGGCGTGACCCTGGGCATTCTTTGGGGCGCCATGCCGGGCCTGTCCACCACCATGGCCATGGCGTTGTTGATCGGCCTGTCGGCGGGGATGGGCCAGAACGTCGCCATCATGTTTATGCTCGGCGTCTATACCGGCAGTGTGTTCGGCGGCGCGATTTCCGCCGTGCTGATCAACATTCCCGGCACGCCCGACGCCGTACCGACGATGATAGAGGGCCATAAGCTGGCGTTGCGCGGCGAAGGGGGACTCGCGCTCGGCACGGCGATCGCCTCTTCGTTCCTGGGCAACTGGGTCGGTATCTTGTTGCTGATCACCTTCATCCCCGCGATCCTGGCGCTCGCCCTGCAGTTCAAATCCTGGGAGATGTTCCTGCTGTCGATTTGGGGGATCGCCATTTGCGGCTCCATGTCGTCGGGCGAGCGGCCGTTGAAGGGCTGGATTTCCGGTTGGGTCGGCCTCTTGGTCTCCTTTGTCGGTCTCGACAGCATCCACGCGGTGCCCCGCTATACCTTCGGTATTCGCACGCTGGAAGACGGCATCAGCTATATCCCGATCCTGATCGGACTGTTCGGCCTTACGGAGATCCTGCGTGTGCTGCCGCAGAAGAGCCCGGTCGGCATTCCAACGGAAGTTGGCCGGGTGGTGCCGCCATTCTCGATGCTGTGGAAATATTCACGCGCCGCCGTGCGATCCGGCCTGATCGGAACAATCATCGGCGCCATCCCCGGCGCCGGCGCCAATGTCGCCTCCTTCCTGGCCTACGATATCGGCAAGCGGCGGGCCGGGCCGGAAGAGAAGAAAAAATGGGGCAAGGGGAGTTACGAGGCGATCGTCTGCGCCGAGGTCGCAAACAACGCCAATGTCGGCGGGTCGATGCTGCCGACGCTTACCCTCGGCATTCCGGGGAACGCCGCGGCGGCGGCAATCCTGGCGGCGCTGGAAATGAAGAATGTCGTCGTCGGACCGACCATCCAGTACGAGAATCCGGGGCTGATCTATTTTATCTATATCGCGCTGATCATCGCCAATTTCCTGATGTACGGGATGGCGATCGCGCTGGTGAGGCCCTGCGTCAAGCTGTTCAGCCTGCCGCGCACCCTGCTGATGCCGCTAATCATCCCGATCTGCGTGATCGGCGCCTTCGCGGTCAGCCTCAATTATTTCGACGTTTATGTGATGCTGGCCGCGGGCATGGTCGGCTATATCATGCGGAAATACGGGTTCCCTTTGGCGCCGATGGTGCTGGCGGTGATCCTGGGTCCGCTGGCGGATGAGAATTTGCGGCGGGCGTTGATCATTTTCGAGGACAAACCAATCAGTAGCGTCGTGACCGATCATTGGATCGGGACGATCCTGATCGTGGTCGTGCTCTACACATTTTACGACGGAATTTTCCGCAGAGCCAAATAGCAATGCCGGCCGGCGCGGCGATCGAAACAAGGGGTGCATTATGAGTGAAGTAACAAAGGAAATCGGGTTGGCCATTGTCGGCTGTGGCGTCGTTGGCCGGATTCGCGCCAAATATGCGCGCGAATATCCCGGCATTGGATGGCTGGGCTTGTGTGACATCAAGGAGGATCTGGGCCGCAAATTGGCGGAGGATACGAATGCCGATTTCGTCACCACCGATTTCACGGAACTGCTGAGCCGTCCCGAGGTCAATGCGGTCATCATCGCCACCGACGAGAACCATCATGGCGCCCCAACACTCGCCGCCGTGGAGCGCGGGCACAAGCATATGTTCATCGAAAAGCCCCTGGCGACCGACGCCAGGGAATCGAAACAGATCCTCGACGCCCTCGAAGCGGCGGGGGTCGATGCGGTAATCGGCTATACGCAGCGTTTCCGCCGGCGTTTTCTGGCAATCAAGGAAAAACTGAACACCGGCCAGATCGGCGAAGTGACGGGCGTCGTAACCCGTGCCTTCATGAATCGGATGGTGCCGATCGCGACAGTACAGCGGACCAACCAGCGTACGACCCTGACGCCGATGGTGGTATCCGGCACTCACAGCCTGGACATGAGCATGTGGCTGATGGAGGGCAAGGAGCCGGTTTCGGTCTATGCCGGGTCCAACGACAAGGCGCTGTCCAAATACGGCACCAAGGATTCGACCTTCGGTATCTTCACCATGGACGACGGTACGCTGTTCAGCATGAATATCAGCTGGGCGTTGCCGGTGGTTTGGCCGGGTTCAGTCTATGGGCTGGAAATCGGCATCATCGGGACCAAGGGAGTCATCGATATCGACGATACCCACCGAGACCTGGTGTTGGCTTCGGAAGTGCCGCAAGGCGCCGGCTACGATCCGGAAGGTTTCGACAAGGGGATGGATCGCCACGTCGATTTCCTGACCAGCTATCCGCCGGGTGATATCTGGGAAGGGCAACTCTGGGGCCCGATGCGCGAGGAAACCAAGGACTGGTTCGGGCGTATCCATATGGGACTGAAAACACCGCACGCAACAGCGCGCGAAGGCCACCGGAACCTCGTTCTCACGATGTCGATGGACTTGTCGGCGGCGCGCGGCGAGGTGGTCAAGCTGCCCGTCGATCTCGATGAGCTCAGGTTTTAGGCATGGCCGCGCTGAAACATTGAGCGAAAATGACTGGCCAGTTATTTGCCATTCTCGGCCCGGTCCTCATCGCCGTGGCCGTCGGCTA
>CAXMQC010000332.1:0-6563 GCA_964195285.1 Akkermansiaceae bacterium | reverse complement strand
AGGCCATGTTGGGTAAACCAGGCCGGGTGATCGACTGGTCGGAGGGTGCCGGCCATGTGCGTTTCCAGGGCGAAATCTGGCAGGCCCGCACCGATGAGGGGCCGTTCCAGTCCGGCGAGGAGGTCAAGGTGATGGATCGCGACGGGGTGACGCTTGTCGTCGGGCCCACCGAACAGGAAAACGAAGGAGACTGACATGCCGTGGATCCTTACCGCCTCGGGCGCCGTTGCTGTTATTGCCATTCTTTACATTATTCTGCGTATCCTCAGCGAGTACGAGCGCGGCGTCATCTTCACCCTCGGCCGTTTCAGCGGCGTCAAGGGCCCCGGCCTGATCATTGTGATCCCGGTGATCCAGCGCATGGTGCGCGTGGACTTGCGCATGCGCGTGCTGGACGGGCCGACCCAGGACGTGATCAGCCGTGACAATGTTTCGGTGCATGTCAACGCGGTGATCTATTACCGGGTGGTCGATCCGGAACGGGCGATCATCCATGTCGAGAATTTCACCATGGCCACCAGCCAGTTCGCCCAGACGACGCTGCGTTCCGTGCTCGGCCAGCACGAGCTGGACGAAATGCTGGCCGAGCGCGACAAGCTGAACCGCGATATCCAGGTGATCCTCGACGAGCAGACCGATGCCTGGGGCATCAAGGTGGCCAATGTCGAGTTGAAGCATGTCGACCTGGAAGAGAGCATGATCCGCGCCATCGCCAAACAGGCGGAAGCCGAGCGCATGCGCCGCGCCAAGATCATCGATGCCGACGGCGAGGCCCAGGCGGCCGAGAAATTCCTCGAGGCCGGCAGAAAGCTCTCGGCCGTGCCGGAGGCGATGCAGATTCGCTATCTCACCACGCTGACCGAGATTGCCAGCGAGAGAGCCTCGACCATCATCTTTCCGTTCCCGATAAAACTTGGCGAAATGCTGAAGGGTCTGGGGTTTGGCGGCGGTGACGGCGACAGCGACCGGAAAGGCCCCCCGGCGATCGAGGAGGAAGGTGACAAACCCTCCGGCCCGGACTGACGCGTGGCGCTGCAAAACCGCGTAACCCCGGCGGGTGAGATTGTCGCGGACCCGGCCCGCGGCCTGTTTATGGGCAATCGCGGCATATTGCATGACGACGCAAAAAGGCTCGGCAGGGCCCGTTGGCGGCATCGGAACTGGATAACCTGCCTGCTGGATTTCAAGGGACGGCGGCGCAAAATCATGAGCCCGCGCCGCTACACCGAATTGTTCTTTCTCGACGAAGCGGTGGCGCTGGCCGCCGGCCACAGGCCCTGCGCGGAATGCCGGCGCGACCGGTACCGAACGTTTCTGGTCGCCTGGACAGCGGCAGGCGGACATGCCGGCCCGTCGCCGAAGGCGCCTGAGCTTGACGCGGCCCTCCATGCGGCCCGGCTCGACCCCGGGACTCGCCGCCAGCGCACTTTCCAGGCCGAACTGTCCGCCTTACCGGATGGGGTCTTCATCCGGCTGGAAGAGGCGCCATTACTGGTGGTGGGAGGCCAGGTGCGACGCTGGACGCCTGGTGGATACGGGCCCGCTGTCACGCGACCGTCCGGCGGGCCGGTATGCGTATTGACCCCCGGGCCCGTCGTCGCGGCAATAGCCGCCGGCTATCGACCGGCGTTGCATCCCAGCGCCGTCTTTTGAAAGGTGTTAGAAGAATTAGGAGGGTTACACCGCTGTTCGTCGCCCTACCCGACGCGCACAGGCCTGCCGGTTATCGGGTATTGCGGGTCGGAATAGCCGGGGGTTGACGGGTGGCCCGGGGGGACGAGGCTGTTCAGCAGCGCCTCGTCTTCGGCGGTGAATTCATGGCGCAGCGTGCCCAGATAGGCCTCCCACTGTTCTACCGTTCGAGGCCCGGCCAGCACGCTGTCCACCAGGCGGTTGTTCAGTACCCATAGCAGCGCGAAATCGCCCGCTGTCATGTCGCGCGACTTTGCATGCTCGGCCAAAATGGCCGCGATTTCCAGCGATTCGGGGCGAAATTCGGTTTCCATCAGGCGCTTGTCGGCGCGCCCGGCGCGGCTGTCGTCGGGCGCTGCGCTGTCCGGCTGGTATTTGCCGGTCAGCACGCCGCGCGCCAGCGGCGAATAAGGCACCACGCCGATGCCGTAATGATCGCAGGCCGGCAACACCTCGATTTCCGGCGTGCGGTCCATGGCGTTGTAATAGGGCTGGCAGGCGACCGGGCGCGACAAGCCCATGCCATCGGCGACGCGTATCGCGTCGGCAATCGCCCAGCCGCGGAAATTCGACAGGCCCCAGAAACGTGCCTTGCCCGCCGCAATAATGTCGGCCACCGCCGACAATGTTTCCTCCATCGGGGTTTCCGCGTCGGGTTTGTGCAGATACCAGATATCCACGTAGTCCGTGCCCAGCCGGTCGAGACTGGCATCGATCGCCTGCATCAGCCATTTACGCCCCAGCCCGCCCGAATTGGGGCCGGTCTTGCCGGGGTTGCCCGCCTTGGTGGCCAACACCCAATTATCGCGATCCTCGGCAATCAGTTTGCCGAGAACGCGCTCCGACTCGCCCCCGGCATAGGCGTCCGCGGTGTCGACGAAATTAACCCCCGAATCGCGGGCGATGGAGACGATCCGCCCGGCGGTTCGCTTGTCGGTCCGGTCGCCGAACATCATCGTGCCGAGACAGATGGAGGAAACCTTCAGGCCGCTCTGGCCCAGCCTGCGATAATCCATGGATGGCGTCCGCTCGATAGTTGCGCCCGTCCCGTGGGCGTCGCGCAAACTCTAACGATTCCCAGCCCGTGGTCAATCCGGCGATTGTCCGACGGGCCGGGCCGTGCAAGATTGCGGACCCATTCGAGGGGGAGACCATGAAACGCGATTATCCGCAATCGCCGCTGGTTGGTGTTGGTATCGTCTGTTTCAACGGCCAGGACGTGCTGTTGATAAAACGTGGCAAGCCGCCGCGCGCCGGCACCTGGAGCCTGCCCGGCGGGCGCCAGAAGCTTGGCGAGACGGTGCGCGATTGTGCGCTGCGCGAACTGGTCCAGGAAACCGGTGTCGAGGCGGCGGTCGGGGCGCTGGTGGATGTGGTCGATTCGATGACGCGGGACGGCGAGGGCGCGCTGCGATACCATTACACGCTGGTGGATTTCCGCGCCGACTGGATTGCCGGCGAACCGCGCGCCGGTGGCGATGCGGCCGACGCCCGTTGGTTCACACCGGCGCAACTGGTGGAACTCGATCTGTGGGCCGAAACGGTTCGGGTCATCGCGTTGGCGCGAGGCCTGGCATGACGCCGGCGGTCGCAGTCGGCCGGCGCTAACTCGCCCGCGGGATCAGCAATTTCGCGGTCAGCGGGATCATCAGGGGCATCAGGACGATTCTGGCGATATGATGGGCCCCGACATAGGCCGGGTCGAGATCCAGGCTGATCGCCATCAGGGCCATCGCCTCGATGGCGCCCGGCGCGAAGGCCAGCATCGCCTGGGCGAATTCGATGCCGAGCAGCTTGTCGGCGGTAATGGCGAACAGCGCCGACAGGGCGATCCCGACCAGCACCGCGCCAAGGCCGATAATCGATACCCGGACCAGTTCCTTGCGATCGGCCCCCTGCAGGCGGCCGCCGATCATGCCGCCCAGCGCCACCTGGGCCGCCATGATCGCACCATCGGGGAGTTGGGCCTGGTTCAGCCCGGTGGCGTGCAAGGTGGCGCTGACCGTCAGTGCGCCCAGCATGATCGCCGCGGGAAAGCTGAACCGCCATGCCATCAGCGCGCCCCCCGCCGCCGCGGCGGCGAATAGCCAGATCTGGTCGAACGGGTCGAAGGACACCAATGCGGCGGGCGCCGGCGCCGGCGCCGTTTGCGTTACCGCGATCGGCAACAGCATCACCAGGATACCCAGCCGCACCGACTGGGTGATCACGACCTTGCGCATGTCGGCGCCGCTGTCGGCGGCATAGGCCAGCACATAGGACAGCGAGCCCGGCGTCGAGCTGACCAGCGCGGTATTGGGTTCGACCCGCGCGACCAGCCGAAAATACGCGTACATCGTGGCGATTGCCGCCGGCACGTATAGAACGAGCAGCGCGAGGCTGAGCGGCCAGCTCGCCAGATCGGCCATCAGTTGCTCGTTGACCCGGCTGCCGATGGTAAGCCCAAGCATGACGAAGATCACCGGCCGGAACCAGCCGGGGATTTCGACGGCGATGCCGGCAATCGCCAGCGTGGCGGTAACCGCGATCGGGCCGGTCAGCCACGGCAGCGGCATTCCCAGGACAGAAAACAGCCAACCCCCCGCCGCGCCGAGGATCAGCGTGCGCAGCACGGTCACATAGGACTGCCGATCAGAAGATGCCGTGGCGCTCATGGGTTGTTTGGGCGCCTCAGAAATTGTCCTTGGGTCCTCGTGCTCCGGCAAAAACGGCGACCGTGTCCGCACCGGTCAAGCCCACCGCCGCCGACCCCGTCGCTTCGTCATGCGCCAGATAGACGTAATTGTCGTTCCAGACGGGATTCTGATGGACTTCCAGTGCGGCCATATCCTCGATCTCCTTCAATCAGCGCTCTTTGCCCGGCCGGCCGGAGATTACACGCCAGCCCCGCGGCGCGACAAGCCCCCCGCGCATGAACGGCGCAAGTTTCTGTTTTTGCGCCGATTCTGCTATAGTTGACCCCATGTTCACCGACGTAATCGATCTCGACGAGTTCTACCGCTCGCCGCTGGGCCATGTGGCGCGGCGCACAATTCGCCGCCAGATTCGTGCGATCTGGCCGGATGTGCGGGCCATGGCGGTGCTGGGACTGGGTCACGCCACGCCCTACCTGACGCCGTTCCGCCACGAGGCGGAGCGCGTGCTGGCCATCGCACCCGCGGGCCAGGGCGTCATCCCCTGGCCGAATGGCGGGCCGGGGCAGGTGGCGCTGTCCCATGAGTTCGAATTGCCCCTGCCGGACCTCTGCGTCGACCGGCTGTTGATGGTCCATGCGGTGGAATCCAGCGAACAGCTGCGCGCCATGATGCGCGAGGCCTGGCGCGTTATGAACGGCAATGGCCGGATGCTGATCGTGGCGCCCAACCGCGCCAGCGTCTGGGCCCGCAGCGAGCGCACGCCCTTCGGCCACGGCCATCCCTACACCAACGGCCAGATCCGCCGGCTGCTGCGCGATTCGATGTTTACCCCGGGCGAGACCCGGCGCGCGCTCTACCTGCCGCCGATCAACCGCCGCCTGATCGTCAAGGCCGCGCCGATGTTCGAGCGTACCGGCAACCTGCTGTTCCAGACCTTCGCCGGCGCGCTGCTGGTCGAAGCCAGCAAGCAGGTCTATGCCGCCAGTGCCGGCAAGGCCGTCACCCGCCGCCGCTTCGTAGTCCTGCCCGGCGGCGCCGAACCGGCCGCCGAAGGCGGCGTCCAGCGCGAGACGGATTGAGCCAAGATCACCGACAAAACCATCCTCAGCCAGATCAGGCGCTGACCAACCGTCCCAACGCCTGCGCCGGGCGGCCGTCGATGGCGGCGAGGCCGAGGGCGATCAGGGCCATGCCGGCGAAATGCTCGGGCTCCAGCCGTTCGCCCAGGATCGTCGCGCCCAAGAGGATGGCGCTGACCGGGACCAGCAGGGTGACGAGCAGAAGGTTGGTCGCGCCGGCCGTCGAGAGCAGGCGGAAATAGAGGATATAGGCCAGCGAGGTCGATACCAGCGCCAATCCGACGACGGACGCCCATACCGCCAGGCCAGGCATCGCCAGTGTCCAGGGCTGGTCGGCCAGCAGGACCAGCGGCAACAGCAGGATGGAGGAGGCGGTCACCTGGCCCGTCGCGGTCTGCACCGGCGCCACGCCAATGCGCGCGAAGCGCCGCCCGAACACCCCGGCGAAGGCATAGGACAGGGCCGCGCCAAGACAGGCGATCTGGGCCGCCAGATCGTTACCCATGCCCACAAGCGCTTCGGGCCCAATCATCACGAAGACGCCCGCGAAACCCGTCAGCGCGCCGACGAGACGCCCGCCGTTCATCTTCTCGTCCGCGGTCAGCATGTGCGCCACGAAAACGGTGAAGAGCGGCGTCGTGGCGTTCAGGATCGAGGCGAGGCCGCTGGCGATCTGGGTCTGCCCCCAGACCACTAAACTGAAGGGGACGACATTGTTGATAAAACCCATGATCAGGAAGGCGCCCCACAGGCGCGGATCGAACGTCATGCGCGCGCCGGTCGCCAGCAGGTAAAGATGCAGCGCGACTGCGGCCAGCCCGACCCGCAACAGGACGATGGTGAAGGGTGGCAGGGCCGTCACCGCGACCTGGACGAAAAAGAACGACCCACCCCACAATACGGACAGGACGACGAGGGTTACCCATTGCGCGGCCCCCATGGTCTGCGAGATTTTCTGCATTGACGCCGTGCTCTTCGCTAGTGATCCGGTTGCAGCTTATAAACCGTGCGAGTTTTGGCTGCATTCCGATTCTTGCGGTATTCTCACATCTCCTCGTCCAGGGACGCCACGTTTTCCGCCTCGATCACACGGCGCGCTGTGTCGTAGCTAAAACCCTGGCGGGCGAGGGCGGCGAGGTCGCGCTCGCGGCGTTCC
>CAXMQC010000331.1:0-7293 GCA_964195285.1 Akkermansiaceae bacterium | reverse complement strand
ATGTAGTTCCATGACCGTCTTCGAGTCCCGCAATCCCGATTTCGAGCGCGTCGTGCGCGACAGCTTCGCGCGCCAGGCGTTCATGAAGACGCTGGGGGCCGAGTTGCTGCTTGTCGAGGCCGGGCGGACCGAGATTGCGCTGGCCTATGACGAACGGCTGTCGCAGCAGCATGGCTATTTCCATGGCGGCGTCATCGGCACGCTGGCCGACAATGCCGGCGGTTACGCGGCCTTTTCGCTGATGCCGCCGGAGATGACGGTGCTGACCGTCGAATACAAGCTGAATATCGTAGCACCCGCCACGGGCGAGCGGCTGATTGCGCGCGGCCAGGTGCTGCGGCCGGGCCGAACGCTAACCGTCACCCGCTCGGACGTTTACGCCGTGGATGGCGGCGCGGAGACACTCTGCGCCACCGGCCTGCAAACCCTGATGTGCCTCGAACCCGCGCCGCACCGCCCGGCGGGCTAAACTGGAGAAGATTATGTCCATCCCCAACGCCCCCGGTTCCTTCGATTTCGATCTCGGCGAGACGGCCGACATGCTGCGCGAGCAGGTGGCGAATTTCGCCGCCGACGAAATCGCGCCGCGCGCCGACGAGATCGACAGGACCAACGAATTTCCCATGGACCTGTGGCCCAAGATGGGCGCCATGGGCCTGTTGGGCGTGACGGTCGAGGAAGAGTATGGCGGCGCCGCCATGGGCTATCTGGAACATGTCGTGGCGATGGAGGAGGTCAGCCGGGCCTCGGCCAGCGTGGGCCTCAGCTACGGCGCCCATTCCAACCTCTGCGTCAACCAGATCCGCCGCAACGGCAACGCGGACCAGAAACAACGCTATCTGCCGAAGCTGATCTCGGGCGAGCATGTCGGCGCGCTGGCGATGAGCGAAACCGGCGCCGGTTCCGACGTGGTGTCGATGAAGCTGCGCGCCGAGAGACAAGGCGACCGCTATGTCCTGAATGGAACCAAGATGTGGATCACCAACGGCCCGGACGCCGAGGTGCTGGTGGTCTACGCCAAGACCGACCCGGCGGCCGGATCGCGCGGCATCACCGCCTTCCTGGTCGAGAAGAGCATGCAGGGGTTCTCGACCGCGCAGAAGCTGGACAAGCTGGGCATGCGCGGCTCCAACACCTGCGAGTTGGTGTTCGAGGATTGCGAGGTCCCGGCGGAGAATATCCTGGGCGAGGAGGGGCGCGGCGTGCGCGTCCTGATGAGCGGCCTCGACTACGAGCGCGCGGTGCTGGCTGCCGGGCCGACCGGTATCATGCAGGCCTGCATGGACGTCGTGATGCCCTATGTTCATGAACGCAAGCAGTTCGGCCAGGCGATCGGCGAGTTTCAGCTGATGCAGGGCAAGCTGGCCGATATGTACACCACGATGAACGCGACCAAGGCCTACGTCTACGCCGTGGCCAAGGCCTGTGACGCCGGCCGGACCAGCCGCAAGGACGCCGCCGGGGCGATCCTCTATGCGGCCGAGAAGGCTACCTGGATGGCTCTGGAGGCGATCCAGGCCTTGGGCGGTATGGGCTATGTCAACGAGTCGCCGACCGGGAGATTGCTGCGCGACGCAAAATTGTATGAGATCGGCGCCGGGACCAGCGAGATTCGGAGAATGCTGATCGGCCGCGAGCTGTTCGAGGAGACGAAGTGATGGCGTTGGATATGCGGTCCAACTGCGAGAAATGCGAGACCGGGCTTGGCCATGACGCCGAGGCCTATATCTGTTCCAATGAATGCACCTACTGCGGCCCCTGCACGGAAGCGATGGATCACGTTTGTCCGAACTGCGGCGGCGAGTTGCTGCGGCGCCCGCGACGAATAACGGAGAGTTGAGACAATGAGCGACAAGACCAAAGCCGTGGCGATCGACCCACATTCGGTGCCCTCGCAAACCGGCACCAGCTATCCCGCGCCGTTCGACGCCGACTGTACCCGGCGCGAGAAGCGGCGGCTCGGCGACGCTTTCGGCCTGACGCATTTCGGCGTGAACATGGTCCACCTGGCGCCCGGCCAGATGTCGGCCCAGCGCCATTGGCATACCCGCGAAGACGAATTCACCATGATGCTGGAAGGCGAGGCGGTGCTGGTCACCGACGCCGGCGAGCAGACGGTCCGCCCCGGCATGGTGATGGGTTTTGCGGCCGGCGCCGAGAACGGCCACCAACTGGTCAACCGCTCGGACAGCGTTGCAGTCTATCTCGAGGTCGGCACCCGCGCCGCCATGGACGAGTGCGACTATCCCGACATCGACATGCTGGTGCGCATCGTCGACGGGCGGGACCGCTTCGTCCACAAGGACGGCACGCCTTACGATGAATGAGACGGCGGCATTATTTGCGCACCCGAACGGGCATTGAACGAATATGAAACCAAGGACACTGAAATGACCACCAACGCATCCGACCCCATCGTTATCGCCGCCGCTGCCCGAACGCCGATGGGCGGGTTCCAGGGGGAATTGTCGGCCGTGACCGCGCCGAAACTGGGCAGCACGGCGATCGAGGCGGCGCTGGAACGCGCCGATGTCAAAGGCGAAGAGGTCGGCGAGGTCGTGATGGGCTGCGTCCTGCCGGCCGGCCTGGGCCAGGCCCCGGCGCGCCAGGCGGCATTCGGCGCCGGCATCCCCGAGGCCGTGGGCTGCACGACGATCAACAAGATGTGCGGGTCGGGCATGAAGGCGGCGATGTTCGGGCATGATCTGATCGCCGCGGGGTCGGCCGAAATTGTCGTCGCCGGCGGGCTGGAAAGCATGTCCAACGCGCCCTACCTGCTGGACCGCGCGCGCGGCGGTTATCGCCTTGGCCACGGCAGGGTCCTTGACCACATGTTCGTCGACGGGCTGGAGGACGCCTATGAGCCCGGCAAGCTGATGGGCGCCTATGCCGAGGATGCGGCCGAGCACTATCAGTTCACCCGCGAGGCCCAGGACGACTTTGCCATTACCTCGCTGAAACGGGCCCAAAAGGCGACCGAGGACGGCTCGTTTGCCGGTGAGATCGCGCCGGTCACGGTCATGAACCGCAAGGGCGAGGTCACGGTGGACAGCGACGAGCAGCCGCGCAACGCGAATTTCGAAAAGATTCCCACGCTGAAGCCCGCCTTCCGCGAGGGCGGGACGGTGACGCCGGCCAATTCCAGCTCGATATCCGATGGCGCGGCGGCGCTGGTGATGATGCGCATGAGCGAGGCCGAGACGCGCGGCGTCACGCCGCTGGCGATCATGCGCGGCCACGCCACCCACGCCCAGGCGCCGGCCTGGTTCACCACGGCGCCGATCGATGCGGTGCGCAAGCTGTTGGACCGCGTCGGCTGGGACAAGGACGAGGTGGGCCTCTTCGAGGTCAACGAGGCGTTCGCCGTCGTCACCATGGCGGCGATGCGGGACCTCGCCATTCCGCACGAGCATATGAATGTCCATGGCGGGGCCTGCGCGCTGGGCCATCCGGTGGGCGCGTCGGGCGCGCGCATCATGGCGACCCTGATGGCGGCGATGGCGAAATATGACGTGGAGCGCGGTGTGGCGGCACTTTGCATCGGCGGCGGCGAAGCCACGGCCGTGGCGCTGGAAAGGGTGCACTGACAATGGGCGAGGTAACGACGATCCCGGCCCGGCGTGGCAAGGCGGTGCGGGTGCCCAAGGGTAAATCCATCAAAGTCATCAACACCCACGGCCGCCAGATAGTGGACTTCTGGGCATTCGGTGCGCGCGGGGAGTTCATGTCGATGGAGCATTTGCGGGTCGGCACCGGCAGTATATTCCCCAAGGTCGGCGATGCGCTGATAACCAATCATCGCCGCCCGATCCTGACTTTGCTGGAGGATACCTCGCCCGGCATCCACGACACGCTGATGGCGGCTTGCGACAAATACCGGTATCAGCTTCTGGGCTGTAGCGACGATCATGACAATTGCACAGACAATTTGCATGCCGCGTTGGCGGAAATCGCCTATACCGCTCAGGAAACACCGTCGCCGCTTAACCTGTGGATGAACATCCCGGTCTATGTGGGCGGTGGGTTGGACTATCTGCCGCCAGTCTCGAAGCCCGGCGATTATGTGGTTTTCCGCGCTGAAATGGACGCCGTGGTTGCGTTTTCCGCCTGCCCGCAGGACCAGGTTCCCGTCAATGGCGTGGACTGCATACCGGTCGAGGCACATTTCGAAATTCTTTAAATCCGCCCGGTCGGCGTAAACGGATAATTTGCAAAGGAATGGTAATAATAGCGGTATCAGGAGAAGTGGATTTTGAGGACCTTGCGCGAATTAGCACGAAACTGGCGGCTTCTGGCGGCCGGGGTCGTCCTTTTCGGGCTCGCCGGTATGGCGCCGGCGGCGGCGAAGAGCCTGCGCCTGCAGCCGGTGGACGAAGCGTCCAGCAATCCGGAATTCGCGGCCTATCATGCGGCTCTGTTGGCGGCAGTGCGCCGCCGCGACGCGGCATTCGTGGTCGCCCAGGCAGATTCGGAAATCAAACTATCTTTCGGCGGCGATTATGGGTCGGAAAGTTTCCACCGGGACCTGACCGGTACGGATGAATGGCAGGGAGAGGTCTATTGGCGGGAATTGCAGACGGTGCTGGAACTCGGCGGCGTGTTCATGGACGATGGCGCCTTCTGCACTCCCTATTTGTCCTGTATCGACGTGCCGGGCTGCCCCCAATGCGATCCCTTCGAGACGGTCTTTGTCACCCGCAAGGACGTCGTGGCGCGGACCAAACCCGACGCGGAAGCGCCGATGGCGGCAAAACTCTCCTGGCATGTCTTGCAGATGGACAACGAAGCCACCAGCGCGGAAGGCTGGTACGCGGTAAAGCTGCCAATTGGGCGGACGGTATTCCTTTCAAACCAGGATTCGCGCATGGCCATCGATTACCGCGCCCGGTTTGAAAAGACCGCCGCGGGGTGGCGGATGATGGTGTTCATAGCCGGAGAATAATGTTGTAAAACAGACGGATAAGGGAAATAGAGATCATGTCGACAGTTTTGATAACCGGCGCCAGCCGGGGCATCGGCCGTGAATTCGCCGATCAATTTGCCGCCGACGGCTGGCGGGTGATCGCCACCTGCCGCAACCCGGAGCAGTATGACGGCGAGGCCCATGCGCTGGATGTCACCGACGCCGCCAGCGTTGCGGCGCTCGGACAAGCCATGGCCGGCGAGACAATCGACCTGCTGATCAACAATGCCGGCATATACGGCCCGCGCAGCCTGCCCTTCGATGCGCTTGATTACGACGCCTGGAGCCAAGTATTGCAGACCAACCTGATGGGACCAATGCGGGTGGCCGCGGCCCTGGCCGGTCCGGTTTTGGCTTCTGAACAGAAAAAGATGGTTTTTATTTCCAGTAAAGTCGGGAGTATTTCAGACAACTCCAGCGGAGGCTCGTATATCTATCGATCTTCCAAGACGGCCTTAAATATGGCGGTCAAAAGTCTTTCGCTTGATCTTTCCGGGAAAGGCGTTATTACTCTATTATTGCATCCTGGGTGGGTTCAAACGGATATGGGCGGGTCGTCCGGCCTGGTCGATACCGCGACAAGCGTTGCCGGCATGCGCGCAATTATCGGTCGTGCCGATGCGACCCATAGCGGCAAGTTTTTCAATTACGACGGAAGCGAACTGCCCTGGTAGGTGGTTTGCCGAATTTTATTTGTTAGGAGATTTATAAGGATGGCCGATCCAGTGATAGCATATGCATTAATGGCACTTGGCGGCGTTGGCGCCACCACCGTGGGGGCCTGGGGATTTCTTGTAGAACCCAGAATGGTGAAGGAGCGTCATCTGCGTCTGGAAAGCGTGCGCTGGCCCGGCTATTGCCGCGACCTGCGGATCGCCGTACTAGGCGATTTTCAGGTCGGTGCGCCCTGGTTCAAGATCAAGCATCTGGACCGGGTCGTCGAACGCGTCAATGCGATGGAGCCCGACCTCGTCGTCCTGCTGGGTGACTATGTGATCGATGGCGTGTTGTTCGGCCGTTTCGTCCAGCCGCTGGAAATTGCGGGCAGTCTGTCGCGGCTGAAGGCTCGCCACGGTGTCTATTCGGTGCTGGGCAATCACGACTGGTGGCATGATGGCGATGAAATCCGGCGCGAACTGGAAAACGCCGGCATCCACGTCCTGGAAAACGAATCAGCACCCATCTTCCTGCCCGAAGGGCGCATCTGGATAGCGGGGCTGGCCGACGAGTCGACCCGCGAACCCTGCATGGTCACGACGTTCGGACCAATACCCGAGGATGAACCGGTCATTGCGCTGGCGCACGACCCGGTGACATTTTTCGATATTCCCGACCGTACCGTGGTGACCTTTGCCGGTCATACGCATGGTGGGCAACTTCGCTTGCCGCTGGTTGGCACGCCCTATCCGGTGGGTGGCACGCCGCGCCGCATGGCCTATGGGCTGATCGAAGAAGATGGCCGGCATCTTTACGTAACCTCGGGGCTGGGAACCAGCGGGGTTCCGGCGCGGTTCAATATGCCGCCGGAAATCGCCATGGTCACGCTGGCGGCTGCATAGGGAGGGGACGGAAAATGGCGCAAGGATCCTTCATTGGTTCGCTGATCGGCTTTCTGTCGAAGCTGATACTCGTACTGGTCCTGGTAGCTGTTGGCGCGCTGATATGGGGCATAATGGAAGAACCCAACCAATTGCGCTACACGCAGGTGAGGATGAAGTCGGTGCAATGGCCGCAGCATTGGCAGCCGATCCGCGTCGTCGTCGTCTCCGATTTGCATATCGGCGCGCCTCATATCGACCTGGGCAAGCTTGAGACGGTGGTCGAGATGATAAACAAGGCCGAGCCCGATGTGGTCCTGCTGCTTGGCAGTTTCATGCCCGGCGATTTCTTCAAGACGCCGATTCCGCCTCAGGATTTCGCGCCGGTGCTGGGCAAGATCGAAGCCAAGTACGAGGTTTTGGCGCTGCTCGGCAGGCGCGACGCGATGGACGGCGGCAAGCAGCTTGCGGACGCGCTTAAAAAGGAAAAGATCACGGTGCTGTCGGACAGCGCGACATCGATAAAGCTGGCCCAGAAAAAACGCTTCTGGTTCGTCGGGTTTGAAGATGAACCGGCGACCTACCCGAAGGTTATGGCGAAACTGCCCAAGGACGAGCCGATCTTCGGCATGGTGCATAATCCGGCTCGCTTTACCGATATTCCATCGAAAGTCGACCTGGTATTCGCGGGCTACACCCATGGCGGGATCGTGACCGTTCCCGAATTTCCCTTGCCCATCCTGCCCGTCGGCGTGCCGAAACGCTCCGCATATGGACCGATCGGCGAAGACG
>CAXMQC010000330.1:0-2711 GCA_964195285.1 Akkermansiaceae bacterium | reverse complement strand
CGGGTGATTTCCTCGCGTTTCAGGCGGCCCAGCCCATGTTCGGCGCTGATCGAGCCGTCCAGGTCGGCGACGATATCGTGGGTGATACGGTTCATGTCCGCCCAGTGCGACAGAAATTCTTGCTTGTCCATGTCGGGCGGTTGGCTGAGATTGAAGTGGATATTGCCGTCGCCGATATGGCCGAAGGGCAGGGGGCGGACGCCCGGCATCGCCGCCGTCGCCGCGGCGACCGCGCGGCGAATGAATTCGGGCGTCTTGTCCACCGGTACGGCGATGTCGTGTTTGATGCTGCCGCCTTCGAATTTTTGCGCCTCGACGATGGCCTCGCGGATGCGCCAGAGCTCGGCGCGCTGGGCCTCGGATTGCGCCATCGTCCCGTCCCGCACCAATCCGTCCTCGAAGGCGCCCTCCAGGAAGGCGGTCATGTTTTCCGCCATGCCGCCATCGGGGCGGGCGCCGGAAAATTCCACCAGCAGGTAGTTTTCGTGCGGCTCGCTCAGCGGATCGGTGACGCCCGCGATATGGCGGCAGGCAAATTCCAGCGACAGCCGCGGGATCAGTTCCATGGAGGTTACCGCATCGCCACTGGCGTTGCGCGCCGCCGCCAGCAGGCCAATCGCTGCATCCAGTTCGCGGATCGCGACGAAGGCGGTCTGAATGTCCATCGGCAAGGGAAACAGTTTCAACACCGCCGCGGTGATGACGCCCAGCGTGCCCTCCGCCCCGATGAACAGCTGTTTCAGATCGTAACCGGTGTTATCCTTGCGCAGGGCCCGCAACCCGTTCCAGATTTGCCCGTCCGGCAGCACCGCCTCGATCCCCAGCACCAGCTCGCGCATATTGCCGTAATGCAGCACCGCGACGCCGCCGGCATTGGTCGAAATGTTGCCGCCGATCTGGCAACTGCCTTCCGCGCCGAGGCTCAAGGGGAACAGCCGGTCGATGTTCTCCGCGGCAGCCTGGATATCGGCCAATACACATCCAGCTTCGACCGTCATCGTATAATTCGCCGGGTCGGTCGCGCGCACCCGGTTCAAGCGGGACAGGCTCAGCAGCACCTCGCCGCCATGTTCGAAGGGCACGCCGCCGCCCACCAGCCCGGTATTGCCGCCCTGCGGTACGATGCAGATGTCCGCCGCCGCGCAGATCTTCACGACCTCGGAGACCTCCATCGTCGAGGCCGGTTTCACCAGCAGCGCCGTCCGGCCGGCGAACAATCCGCGCTGGTCATGGACCAGCGGATCGATCTCGCCCGCATCCGCCGACCAGCCCTTTGGACCCAACGCCGCCTTGATACGCTCCAGCGCATTTTTGCTCTTAGCCGTCATGACGCATGAGATTAGGGACGCGAAGCGCGGCGAGCAAGGGTTTGCCGGTTCGGCTTGCGGGTTCCTTCGATTCGAAGGATCATGGGCCGCCAACACAATACGGGGCAGGGCGCATGGGCGCGGACGGGTCGCTGATCGAAAAGAATGCGACGGAGATCGTCGATCTCCTCAAACGTGGCGAGGTGTCGCCGCTGGATCTTGTCGATACGCTGGAACAACGGATCGCCGAGGTCGATCCGACGATCAACACCCTGCCGATTCTGTGCTTCGATCGGGCGCGCGACCATGCGCGGCGGTTGATGCAGCGCGAACCGGGGGACCGCGGCCTGCTGGCGGGGCTGCCGGTCCCGATCAAGGATCTGGTGCCGGTCGCGGGCGTGCGCACCACCTTCGGCTCGCCGATCTTCGCCGACAATGTGCCGGCGGATTCCGAAAGCATCGTGTTGCGGCTGGAGGATCGGGGCGGCATCGTCTATGCCAAATCCAACACCCCGGAATTCGGCGCCGGCGGGCATACCTTCAACGAGGTTTTCGGGACCACCGTCAATCCCTGGAATCCGGAACGGTCGGCGGGCGGGTCGTCGGGTGGCGCGGCGGCGGCGCTGGCCACCGGCTGCGCCTGGATCGCCCAGGGCTCGGACATGGCGGGGTCGCTGCGCACCCCGGCGAGTTTCTGCGGCGTCGTCGGCCTGCGGCCCGGCCCCGGCCGCGTGGCCTCCGGCCCCGGCAACAACCCCTACGGCATGCTGTCGGTCAAGGGGCCGATGGCCCGCAATGTCACCGACGCCGCGCTGGCCCTGGACGCCATGACCGGGCGCGATGGCACGGTGCCAATGGCCAGCGCCGACAGCGGCGGCATGTTTCTGGACGCCGCCCGGAACCCGTGCAGCCCGGCCCGCCTCGCCTTCAGCGCGGATCTCGGGCTGACGGTGGTCGACCCGGCGGTGGAAGCGGTATTCCGGGACGCTGTCGGCCGGCTGGAGGGCGCCGGCCTGCCGATGGTCGAGGCCTGCCCGGACTTCACCGGGACGCATGAAGCCTTTCAGGTGCTGCGGGCCGCGGACTACGCCATCTCAAAGGGGCCGTTGCTGGACTCCCACCGCGACCTCCTGAAGCCCGAAATCATCTGGAATATCGAAAAGGGCCTGGCGCTCGATGGCAACGCCATTATCGAGGCCGAGCGCGAACGGGTGCGGCTGTTCCACGTCGTGCGCGCGTTCCTGGAAAATTACGACGCCATTATCTGCCCCGGCGCCATCGTACCGCCATTCGCCAAGGCGGACCGCTATGTCGGCGAATGCAATGGCACCCAGTTCGAGACCTATATCGACTGGCTGGCCATCGTCTATGGCTTCACCCTGGTCTCGCTGCCGGTGATCTGCA
>CAXMQC010000329.1:0-1543 GCA_964195285.1 Akkermansiaceae bacterium | reverse complement strand
CCTATGTATCCGCGCCGGACAATTGTAGGGATGGTGCCGGTTGAGAGACTCGAACTCCCGACCCTCGCATTACAAATGCGATGCTCTACCAACTGAGCTAAACCGGCCTATGCCGTAAAGGCGGCGCTTCTATAGCATAGTGGATCGCGATACTGAATAAATTCGAAAGATTAAATGTACCTGTCGCTCAATTCGGAAAATCAAGTGGGCTGCAAGTCGGGCCAGACACTTTGTTGACCGGCGCCGGGCCAGGCGGCCGGCGCGGCGGCTCCTTCGGCGGCTTGCCGGGCGGGGAGCGATAGGTCCCAACCGGTGCCGGTCAGGCGCTGGCCGTTGAACCCGTCGGAATTGTCCGACATCAGCCAGCGGATCGGCGCTTTCATCACTTTGGGCTGTACCATGGCGTCGCGGTCGGGCGACGAGGCCGGCGGCACCATGGGGGTATTGGCCGGCCCGCCCGGCACCAGCACGTTGACCGTCACGCCGGTATCTTCCACATCCTTGGACCAGCAGGCCGATTGCGCCTCCAGCGCCGCCTTCGACGGGCCATAGGGCGTCCAGCCGCGGCGAATCATGGTATCCATGGACGTGGTGACATTGACGATGCGTCCCCAGTCCTGTTCCAGAAAATATCCCACTGCCGCCTTGGATAGAAGGAACGCGGCGCGGGCATTGACCTCGAATATGGTCTGCCAGCGCTCATCCGGCACTTCCCAGAATTTGATATTGCGGGCGTAGTAATCCTCGCGAATGGCCGCGAGCCCGATGCCGGCATTATTGACCAGCCCGTGCAGCGCGCCATACGCCAAATGCGCCCGCGTCACGACCTTGGCGCATTGATCCGGGTCTTGCAGGTCGGCCGCCATGGGCAGCACCCGGCCCGCCGTCCCGCCGGCCACGATCTCGTCCGCCATGGCCTGCAACCTCTCCTGCGACATATCGATGGCGACAATGTGTGCGCCGGCGGTGGCCAATGCCTCGGTCATCGCCCGGCCCAGACCGCCGGCCGCGCCGGTGACGATGATGTTCTTGCCGTCGAGGGAAGGGGTGTCGGTCATGATTGTCAGTCGTACCTATGAGTTCGATTTGTTGTCAGAGCCTACCCGACACCGACAAGATGGGGCGAGCGAATTCTTGACCGGAATTGCGCGCAAATATAGGTTGGGGGATACATAATGCGGCACCAATAATGATTCTTGTGGGAGGCCGCCGGAGTAACAGCCCATGCCAAAACATCTTACCGAAGAACAGATCGAACAATTCGAAGGCGACGGGTTTATTCATCCCATGGATGGGCTCAGCCCCGAAGAGGCGCGGGAATGTCTCGTATGCCTCGAGGATTACGAAAGCCGCACCGGCCAGACCGCACAGGACAGTCTGACGCTGAAATCCCATCTGCCTTTTGGATTGTTCAGCCGCGTCATTCGCAACGAGCGTGTCCTCGATGCGGTGGAGGATCTGATCGGACCCAATATCCTGTGCTGGGGCTCGTCGTTTTTTGTCAAGGAACCTCGGTCGGAGACCTTCGTGTCATGGCACGCCG
>CAXMQC010000328.1:0-5136 GCA_964195285.1 Akkermansiaceae bacterium | reverse complement strand
CGATCGTGCATCCCTTTGTCGCCGCCGGGTTCCGCGATAATATCGTCGTGCGGCCGTTCGAGCCGTCG
The DNA here is from genome assembly GCA_964195285.1 of Akkermansiaceae bacterium. GTDB lineage: Bacteria > Pseudomonadota > Alphaproteobacteria > UBA8366 > JADFVY01 > JADFVY01. Next base: position 5,068 of record CAXMQC010000328.1, on the reverse strand, counting down.
CTTCGATTCGATTACGGCCTGCTGTTCCCGGTGAGTCAGAGGCGGTCTCTCCTGACCCAAACCTTCGTCGAATCGATCCGCGCCGATATCGCGGAACATTATCCTACCAAATGACGCGTGGCGTGACGGCCCGGTTCATTGGCGCAACTTCTCCTGTCGCCTGTCGCGAATTCGTCGCTATGCAGGATCGGTATGTTGTCAGCCGAAATCGGAATTTTATTTCATACGCTTCACCTATTAACATTCCCACCCGGCATCCACCGCCGATCGGCGGCTTTTGGCGCGGGAGGAGGGCATGATGGCGCAGGACAAATCCGATACTCCTGCGCCAAGCCGCCTTCTGGCGCGGGTCGAAGTCGCGGTCGCGGTTCTGCTGACATTTGGCGCCGTCGCCATCGCGTTATTCATGCCGAAACTGATCGGAAGGGGCGGCATCGAGACCGCGCGGGATTTTCTGACAATCTCTCCAGCCTTCTTCCCCAGGCTCGCCATGGGCCTGCTGGCGGTGATCTGTGTTCGTTATGCAATCGATGCGGTCCGCCGCCTGACAAAGTCGAGTAAAGCGCATACCGGCGAAGACCTTGTTCGCCTGAAGCGCGCCGGCTTCATGGTTGTCGTTGCGGTCTGCTACGCCGCTTCGATCTCCTGGTTGGGTTTCATCCTTGCGACGATGCTGATGGCCCTGATCGTCAGCTACTTCCTGGGACTTCGCAATCCGCTGGCGTTCCTGCCGGGGGTCATCGTGGCGCCGATCGCCATCCGATTCGTATTCGAGCGGCTGCTCTACATCGCGCTGCCACGAAGCGAAATAGAATTCATCGCCGCTATAGAGGACGCGGTGATCAAGTTCCTCGTCACGGTTCTGCTGTAGTGGTGTACCGCCTTGTTTGAATCCTTCCTTCAGGGTTTCGAGTTGCTGCTGCGCTGGGATATCTACCTGTATATCAGCATGGGGCTGGTGGTCGGCATGTTCGTCGGCGCCATGCCGGGCCTGACAACGGTGCTGGCGATGGCGGTGTTGCTGCCGGTTTCCTTCAATCTGGAGCCGATGCTGGGCATTCCTTTCCTGATCGGTGTCTACAAGGGCGGCATCTATGGCGGCAGCATATCCGCCATTCTGGTCGGCATTCCGGGCACCGGCGCGTCGATCGCCACCACCTTCGACGGCCCCGCCCTGACACGCCAGGGCAAGGCGCGCAAGGCACTGGAAATGGCGTTGTATTCGTCGACGATCGCCGATTTTCTGTCCGACGTCACCACGCTGTTTCTGATCGGATTGATCGCCATCATCATCCTGCTAATCGGACCGCCGGAGATTTTCGCCATCATCATCTTCTCGTTGATACTGATCGCCAGTGTCTCCGGTGAGTCGGGCATCCGCGGCGGCATTGCCGCGTTTCTCGGTCTTGGGCTGGGCTTCATCGGCACCGACGCGGTTACCGGCGCGACCCGCATGACATTCGGGATCGAGGCGTTGAGCGGGGGCATCCCGCTGATACCATTGATCATCGGCGTATTCGCGCTGCCGGAAGTGCTGGAGGCCGTGGAATCGCGGGCGTCGGGGTTTATTTCCGAGCATGTCGATATGTCGAAGTCCGGCGAGCCGTTGCGCTGGCACGAATTCAGGCGGTCGATCCGCACCATCCTGCGCTCCACCATGATTGGAACAGGGATCGGCATGGTGCCGGGGATCGGCCAGGTGGTCGCGGCATTCGTCGGATACAGCGCCGCCAAGCGAGCCTCGAAGACCCCGGAGAAATTCGGCAGGGGCGAGCTGGATGGTATCGCCGGTCCCGAGGCCGCCAACAACGCGGTGAACGGGCCGACGCTGGTGCCGTTGCTGACCCTCGGCATCCCCGGCGATAACGTTACGGCTATCCTGCTCGGCGCCTTCATCGCACACGGTATCCGGCCCGGCCCGCAGATCTTCACCGAGCAGGGTCCGTTGATCTACGCCCTGCTTCTGTCCATCATCATCGCGAACGTGCTGTTCATTTTTCTAGGATACGTTTTACTGAAGCCCTTCGCCAAGGCTATTCAGCTCAAGAAGGCCTACCTGATCCCGACCATTCTCGCGCTCTCCTTCGTCGGTACGCTGTCGACCGGGGTGACGTCGGATCTGGTCATCATGGTCGTCGTCGGGATTTGCGCCTACATACTGCGCAAATTGAAATTCGACCTGGCGCCCCTTGTAATTGCCTTCGTTCTGGCTGAACCTATCGAATACAGGCTGAGTCAGAGCATGATTTATGCACGGGGCGATATACTCGAGTATCTTTTCATTCAAAGACCCATAGCCTCGGTGTTCCTCACCGCGGGCATCATCTGGATCGCATGGATGATTTTCGGTCCATGGATTCGCAGGCGTTTACGCACAATGGGGACATAAAAATTCCCCGACAAAACGCAAACTCTATAAAGGGAGAAAAACCATGAGGAGTTTCAAATATCTCTGGATTGCCGCGCTGGCCGCGGTAATGGTGGCGCCGCTGCCGGCGGCGGCGGCGGAGTATCCGGATCGCCCGATCACGCTGATCATCCCGCTGGGTGCCGGCGGCAGCCACGATCTGCATGCCCGCGGCATCACAGGCATCATCAGCGACATCATCGGCCAGCCGATGGTCGTCAAACTGGTGCCGGGTGGGAGCGGCATGAAAGGCACGGGCGCATTCGCCAAGGCCAAGCCGGACGGCTATACGCTGCTGTTCACGCATAATGCGTTCGACCAGTTGCGACCGCAGACCGTCGACGTCAGTTTCGATCCGGTGAAAGATTTCAAGACGGTTGCGCGGATCAATTTTGGGCAGCCAATTCTGGTTGCGCGCGCCGATCAGCCATACAAGACCCTGGAAGAGTTCGTCGCCTATGCCAAGGCGAATCCCGGCAAGGTCAATATGGGGCATAGCGGCGTCTGGGGGGCGACGCACATACCGACTGTGCAGCTCTTGAAATCCGCGGGAATTAAGGTGAACCTGATCCCGCACAAGGGCGGCGGCCCGTTGCTGAGCGCCATCCTTTCGGGCGAGGACGACATCGGATTCCTTTTCTCGACCCAGACGCTACCTCACTTCAAGGCGGGCAAGGTGCGCGTGCTGGCAGTCGCCGGCGACACGCCAATCCCTAATAGCCCGGAATTCGGCAAACTGCCGACCATGGCCTCGCTCGGTCACCCCGATGTGGCCTTTACGATGGACCGGATTTTCATGGCCCCGGCGGGAATGCCGGAAAAGGACCTGAAGATGCTGCGCGATTCCTTCGAGAAACTAATGGATCACAAATCCTTCAAGCGCTTCATCAAGAGCATCGGCGAAAACGTCATGTTCATGCGTGGCGAGGAATACGACAAGCTGCGGCCCGGCCGTGTCGACGCGTATGCCGATCTGATCAAGTCGGTCAGCGGTAAATAGAGCCGGCGATAATCGACGGGAGCCTTGTCCGGCCAGGCAAGGCTCCCGGACTTTTCGGGACACGAAAGCCGTTCCGCCGGGACGGTTAAGGAGAGGTGTGTCATGACACAGCACTATTACAGGCCGGGCGACATGGAAAACCACGAGGCCGGCACGGGCTACAGCACGGCGACCGGCTCATGGGTCGACGGCGCGAAAATCATCTTCGGCGAAATCCGTATTCCGGCCAGCACGCGCGCCGAGGCGCACACCCACCCGAACGAGCAGTTCATTTACTTGCTCGACGGCCAGTGCCGCATGGTCATCGAGGATGAAGAGCGCACCGTCGGCAAGGGCGATCTGATTCACATCCCCGCCGAAGCGATCCATTCGGCCGATGTCGTCGGCGACGAGGACTGGGTTTTCGTCACCGCCAAGGACTCCTCCTGGGGCATCGTTGGCAAGCGCGTGGAGGATTGATCCCGTTCTTATTTCGCCGGCACCACCGGCAGTAAAAGATACGGCGCCCTGCCGTCGTCGAAATGCAGCGTGCTCTTGCCGCCGAAAATTTCCGCCGGGCGGTCGCGCGGGTCGTCGTGCAGGAACGGCCCTCAGCCGGTCAACTCGTTCTTGAAGGCGGACAACCTCGCGCGTTCAGGTCATGCGATCCACCCGCACCCAGCGGGATAATCAGCGTGATCGGCTTTTCGGGATAGGAACCGGCCATCGCCGGGGCGAAGCCGACTATGGACAGCACTGCCGCCACAATTGCTAGACGGACAACCTTGAGCATGGACATGAACTCCTCCTGTATCTTGTACTTATTGTTATTTCGGTATATCCAACACCGACTCTATGGATATCACCCTATGAAATAAATTTCCGACTGATCCTGATGACATGTCATTTTCGAATATCGCAATCGGACGGTACCCGGATTAGACTGTCACCGAACGCGGTTGGCGGCGGTGGCCGCGGACAATGGGGCTGGAATGGAAAAATTCGGTATCGGGCAATCGGTTCGCCGCAAGGAAGATATTCGCTTCCTGACGGGAGACGGCCGCTTTACCGACGATCTAAACCTGGAGGGCCAGGCCTATGCCTGGTTTGTCCGCTCACCCGTTGCCCATGCACGCATCAACGATATCGACTTGGCGGCGGCACAGTCGATGCCCGGCGTCACAGCGGTATTCACCGGTCGGGACATCGCGGCGGACCCGGCAATTCATCCCCTGCCCTGCCTGTCCAAGGTAGTCGATCGTCACGGGCGTGAAATGTACCGGCCGCCACGGCCCGTACTTTGTGGCGACCGGGTCCGCTTCGTCGGAGATCTGGTGGCCATGGTTGTCGCGGAAACCGAGCAAGTCGCGAAGGGCGCTGCCGAAGCTCTGGGCATTGACTATGAAGATCTTGCCTGTGTGGTCGATGCCGGCGCCGCCGTTGCCTCGGACGCCGCGGTCGTCTGGCCCGATTGCCCCGGCAATGTCTGCGTCCATTGGGAAAACAGTGATCCTGCCGAGATCGCCGGTATTTTCGAGACCGCGCCGCGTGTCGCCGAAGTCTCGCTGGTCAACAACAGGCTGCGACCTCGGAGAGACTCCAACCTGGAGGCACTGAGCTTTCCCACGACCGCTCGCGCCTGATCGCGTGACTTCATCGCTTCTCCGCTGTCGATCCTGCCA
>CAXMQC010000327.1:0-3136 GCA_964195285.1 Akkermansiaceae bacterium | reverse complement strand
AGGCGTACCGAAGCTGTTCACGGTTGTTGCCCGATCCGTCGGTAAGGGGCGGCGCGTAGACTTTGGTGAAAGCCTCCGGCGGCATGCGGTCGGCAAATTTCGCCAGAATATCCCGCTCGCGGCCCTGGGGCAGGTCGGTCGCCGCCAGTTCCGAATTCTGGAAATATGCACGCGTGCGCGTGTATTGGCCGTAGAACAGGGTTTTGTTCGACCACTCGAAATCGAAGCCGTAGGCCAACGCCTGTCGCACCGAGGGATCGGCGAATATGTCTCGCCGCAAGTTGAACGCAAACCCCTGCATGCCGGCCGACCGTTTGTGAGGAATCTGTTCCCGTTTAAGCCGGCCGTCCGCAACCGCCGGAATGTTATAGGAGGTCGCCCAGTGGCGCGAAGAATTCTCATCGCGATAATCCGCGGCGCCGGATTTGAAGGCCTCGATCGAGACGGTGGCGTCGCGATAATAGTCATAACGGACCTTGTCGAAATTGCTGGTTCCGACATGCACCGCAAGCCGCGCCCCCCAGTAATCGGGGACCCTTTCATAGGTAATCGAGCGCCCGGCCTCGTATTTCGCGATCCTGTATGCGCCACTGCCCAGCGGCGGCACCAGCGTCGTCGCTTCGAAATCCTTGTCCAACCAGTAGTGATGAGGCAGCACGACAAGCTGGCCGATAATCAGCGGCAGCTCGCGGTTCTCGCCCGGCTCGAAGGTAAACTTGACCGACCGGTCGCCCGTCTTCTCGACCTTCGCCACGCTGCCATAGTAATAGCGGTAGAACGGATTGCCCTTTTCGCGGAGCATATTGAAAGTCCAGATCACGTCGTCGACGGTAATCGGCTTGCCGTCATGCCACCTGGCCTGCGGCCGCAGCGTGAAGGCGACCCAGGAACGGTCTTCCGGCACCTCGACCGTCTCGCAGAGCAGGCAGTAGGAGGAGAACGGTTCGTCGAGCGAGCCCTCCATCAGCGAATCGTAGATCAGACCCATCGCAACGGCGGGCTGACCCTTGATGATAAACCCATTGAATGAGTCGTAGCCGCCGATGGTCGCCAGCCTTACTTCGCCGCCTTTCGGGGCCGCCGGGTTGACATAGGCGAAATTGCGGAATCCCGCCGGGTACTTCAGGTCGCCATGCATGGCAAGGCCATGGCCCTTGTAGGTTTCGGCGGCCGGGGCGGCGCCGGAAGCCAGGGTCACGATAAATAATAGGGCTGCAATTGCGGCGGCGAAACGGTTCATCTGGCGGGTTCCTGTGGTTCGATCACGATTGGCCGGGAGTGTACCCGAAAAAATGCCCCATGGCAGAGCGAATGCAAGTGATTATCACGTGAGTTTGGCAAAAATCAGGTTTCATTGACACCCGTTAACCATTTTTTCGCCATATCCGCTTACATTCGTTAAACTGACGAAAATGGCCGTTGTGGCGGGGTGGATTCGTGGAACAATCCAATTTGGAAAAAAAGACCTGGATCGCGCATTATATATATGCGTCCGATGACGGGTCGGCGCGCACGCGAATTCGCAAAATCATCGCAGCCGATTATGACGCCGCGGTTCAGTTCGCGGCCAATGATTCCCCGGCCCAAGAGTTCGTGGTTTCGGTCTATCCGGAATCCGACGACCAGTATCTCGGCCTGGTCCGCGGCGCCGCGATGCGTATGAGCGGCCGCGGCGATCGTTAGAGTTCTTGCGGCTCAACGCGCGTGCGGGAGAGCAGTCGAGTGGCCTCATCCTTCGTCAGGCTCAGGATGAGGTTTTTTCTTTTGTCTATCCAAACTCTCCTCATCCTGAGCCTGTCGAAGGATATGTCGGCGGGTAGCCGCGTTGTAGACAGTGCCGAACCCAACCACCACTGATATTCCTTAACTTCCGTGCGCTACCGCCTTTATGTGACGCTGGAAATCGGGCTCGGCCATAAGTTTCCGGCAGCGCTCGAAGCGGCCCACGGCGTAGGCCCAGAAATCTTCCGCCGGGTTGTCGTTGGCGTGCTGGATCACGCCCCATAGCGTCCACAGCAAATCGCACATCGCCTTGTACAGGACCATGCGGCCCAACTGGTCGGGTGGCGGCGGGCCGTCGAAATAGGCGGACATCATCGCGTCGTCCTGCGCCGGCCCGAATTCCGCCTCGACCGACAAATCGCCCAGGTCCCACATCGGGTCGTTGTTGCCCGAATATTCCCAATCGACGATCCACATGCGTGTCCCCGTATCGAGGAAATTCTCGGCCAATGGATCGCAGTGGCAGGGAACCAGCTTGACCGGGCGGGCGGCCAACGCCTTGCGCACCGTGTCGGACTCGCGCTTGACGTCCTCATAACCGTCGGGAACCGGCGCCTTCAGCTCGGCCAGCAGGGCCAGATATTCGTCCATCTTTTCAAACACATCGAAGACCGTCCGGAAATCCATACCGCATTGATGCATCTGGCGGAAGGCCAGGGCCGCGCGCCGGCAGGCGCCGACATCCTGGAAGCGCTCGGCATTCATGGTGGCGGCGCCGGCGATATAGTCGGCCAGCATCAGCCCGTCGGTCTCGTCGAAGAACAACACCCCGGCGCTGACATCCGCGTCGGCCGCGACCCGCGCGTTATGCGCCTCGACCGACCGGTCGATGTAATCCTCCGTGCCCTCGCCGGCGATCCGCAGCAGATAGCCGGCCCCGTCCAGCCCGACCCGGTACACCAGGTTAGTCAGCCCTCCCAGCCGCTCGACGCTGTCCGGTTCACGGCCTTCGAAAAGCGGAATTCGCTGGATTGCCGCGGCTACCTTCACATCCATTTTCGGCTCCCGTTGGTCGATATCCCGCAGCCATTATGGCGGGATATCCGGGATGTGGGAAGGCGTGGAGTCTTGTGGCTTTTTGTGATGTTAATCCGGGGTCTGTGAAACTATTCTGCAGGCAGAGGTTGGCATGAACAGGGGAGCGACATGGCCGGCAGTCTTCCACGGCAAGCGAACATCGTCATCATCGGTGGCGGCGCCATCGGCTGCTCGATCGCCTATCATCTGGCGAAAATGGGCGCGAAAGATGTCCTGCTGCTGGAAAAGAGCGGCCTGACTCACGGTTCCACCTGGCATGCCGCCGGCCTGGTCGGCCAGCTGCGCCCGTCGCGCAACGTGACGCGCATGCTGCAGG